>JBIIJW010000002.1:0-24271 GCA_044233525.1 Ilumatobacteraceae bacterium
GAATCTGCGACTTGGTCAGATGTTCTATGTTGTTCCGCAATGGCATCCATTGCGTTTGGCAGAAGACTTCGCATTGGCCGACATCATCACTGGCGGACGTATGGAGTTTGGAGTTGGACGAGGCACAGTTCCGCGCGAAGCTTGGAGTCTCGGAACAGTTGTTGCATCTGGCGACAACGCCATGTCTGCCGAGAACGATCGCATTAACAGACAAACTTTTGAAGAGTCGATGGAGGTCATTAAGGCTGCTTGGACAAACGAGCGATTTAGTTACCGAGGCAAACAGTTCGTATTTCCTCCCGATGAAATCCCAGACCGAGGCAAGTACGTCGATGACTTAACTCTGATTCCTCGCCCCACTCGCCATGTCGACATTTATCAACCAGTCACATCCCCAGAGACCATCGAATACGTGCCGCGTGCGGGTCACCGAGCTGTTTATTGGCTTCAGAATGCTGAGAGTCAGAAAGACAAGTGGGACCGTTATGCCGCTATTAGAGAAGAAATGGGCCAACCGGTCGGCCCTGGCGAAGATCGAGCACTAGTTCTGAATATTCATGTGGGAAAGACACGCGAAGAAGCAATGCGTCGCGGAAAGCCAGGACACGACGAATTCTGTCGTTTCTTGTCACCGTACGGACGCTTCTCTAGTTATCGACTTCCAGATGGCTCAAAGGTGCCGTTTGATTTCTGTCCGACGGTTGAGGATTCAATCTCTCAAAAGATCATGGCAATTGGCTCTGTCGACGATGTTGTTGACACCGTTGGTTTTTGGCGAGACTTGCTCGACCTCAAACACTTGTGCATTTTCTTTGATTTTCCTGGAATCTCACAAAGCGAGATGAATGACCAAATGCATTTATTCGCAGAGGAAGTCATGCCAAAACTCGGCGAGACAATGGAACGGCGTCCGCTTCCACATCTCCAGCCTCTCGTCTAGGAATGCCAATGGCTACGCACTTCACCAATGGGGTGCTGAATGGACAACGGGTCAACATCGTTGTGTCGCAATCTGGTCTTATTGAGTCCATTTCTCCCGCCGATGCATCAACAACATCCACTAGCGATGTTGCTGTCGTTGATTTAGGAGGCCAACTCGTTGTTCCTCCGTTTGCAGAACCGCACGCACATCTTGATAAGGCATTTTTGGCAGACAGGGTGACCAATACAACTGGCGACCTCATGGGGGCCATACACGGCTTAGAAGCAATCCGCCACTCCATCACATTCGACGACATTGTTGAACGCGCCTGTCGTGCTGCACAATTGTTGTCGCGAAATGGTGTCACCGCAGTTCGAACACACGCCGATACCACTCTCTCTGCAGGTTTAACGTCAGTTCTTGCGTTACTTGAGGCCAAACGGCGTTGTTCAGCGTTCATCAACATTCAAGTGGCCGCCTTATTGGAATGGCCATTAACGGGCCCGGGGTCTTCAGAGCGTCTGGCCTTGGCCCGTTCGGCAATTGACGCAGGCGTTGATGTCATTGGGGGATGTCCACATCTAGACAACAATCCGCAAGCGGCCGTAGAAGTCCTTCTTCAACTTGCAGTGGATTCTGGCCTACCGCTCGACCTTCATGCAGATGAAAATCTCCGCCCAGAATCTAGAGACCTAGAACACCTTGCCGACTTCCTCTTGCGTGACAACATCTCGCACAATGTCACTGCCAGCCACTGTGTCTCTCTTTCTGCACAGACTCTCTACGACATCGAGCGCACAGCAGAAAAAGTATCTGCTGCAAACATCAGTGTTGTCGCACTGCCCCTCACCAATTTGTTTCTTCAATCGCGGGGCACAGCCACACTCTCGGCACGTGGAATTACTCCGACGGAGCAATTGAGGCGTGCCGGTGTCAACGTGGCTGCAGGAGCCGACAACCTGCAAGATCCCTTCAATCCCATGGGGCGTGGCGATCCGCTTGAAACAGCGTCGCTCATGGTGCTCGCAGCACATGAAACCCCTCTCTCCGCGTTCGATATGGTGGCTCAGAACTCTCACCGCGTCATCTCCCCAGAGCATTCCTTCTTCACCATTGGCGATCAGGCTGATTTCGTTGTATTGCCAGCGACTAATGTTCGAGAGGCAGTCGCGATGGGGCCCCCCGACAGAACAGTCGTATATGGCGGCGTCGTGATTACCGAACAAAAGAGAAACATAAAGTAAACATTTCCGTGACATCAGCGGCTCAATCGTCATTTATGGTGATTGTCATGCGGAGTACGGCAATGTTTGAGATGCAGACAGGCACCAGCATGAGCAGTAACTCAGGTCAACCGTTGCTCGATTTTTCGAGCGTGTCGATGACTTTTCCCGACGGAACCAAGGCACTTGAGGATGTGTCGCTATCAGTCAACGCTGGCGAGTTTGTGACAGTGGTAGGTCCGTCCGGGTGCGGAAAATCAACATTGTTGCGTATCGCATCAAACCTCGAAATGAATACCGCAGGTACATGCACCGTTGATCGCAACAGCATTGGGTATGTCTTTCAGGACGCAACATTGATGCCGTGGAGAACCGTTCAGAAAAATGTTGAGCTCATCGCAGAATTACATGGCCTCAGCAAAGAAGACCGTTTATCAAAAGCAGCTGAGGCAATTGAACTTGTCGGACTACGCGGCTTCGAAGACAAATACCCGCGCCAACTATCGGGCGGAATGAAGATGCGCGCATCACTAGCGCGATCTCTCGTCATGAAGCCAAAAGTTTTCTTGTTTGATGAACCGTTTGGCGCACTAGACGAAATCACCCGAGAACGATTGAACGACGAAGTCTTGTCCTTGTTTCAGCACGAAGGTTTTGCTGGAATGTTCATTACGCACTCCATCACTGAAGCGGTCTATATGTCCACCAAGGTGCTGGTGATGTCAGCCCGTCCAGGTCGAATCATTGCATCTTTTGACATTCCATTTGACCTTCCACGTCAGCACGACTTGCGGTACGAGCCGAAGTTTGCCGAATTATGCGGTGAGATCTCGCACGCTCTTCGAGGAGCACACCAATGAGCACAATTGAGACCACTCCATCCTTAGCCGACGAACTCGTTCACGAACAGAAAAATAAAATCAACGCATCGGACTATTCGGGTCCCGTCATTGTGTTTGCGATCTTTATCGGAGCTTGGTACCTCCTCTCCGGTGTCATTCTCCCGCCAGAGAAGAGATTCCTTCTTCCCACTCCACACCGAGTGATTGATGAGGGATTCCTTGTATGGAAGACCGGCGAGAGCAGAGGGTTGCAACCAATTCTCATGTCTCTTTGGGATTCCGCCAAAGTCGCTTTGATGGGCCTCGGCATCACCATCGTTGTTGGCATGGCGCTCGCAGTCATCATGAGCATGAGTCGCTGGCTCGAACGTGCCACCTGGCCGTACCTAGTTGCAATCCAAAGCGCTCCAATCTTGGCTCTCACTCCACTCATTCGTGCGCTCATCGACGGAGCACAGAAGCAGCGAGTTCTCGTTGTTGTTCTCATTGCAGTCTTTCCCATTGTGAGCAACACACTCTTTGGACTGCTATCTGCGGACAAGAGTCAACACGAGTTGTTCACGTTGCAAGGAGCTTCGCGTTGGACACGGTTGAAGAAACTCCAGTTCCCAGCCGCCCTTCCGAATATCTTCGTCGGTCTGCGAATATCTGCCGGTCTTGCTGTTATTGGCGCAGTTGTTGGGGACTTTTATTTCCGTCAAGGCGGCGTTGTTGGAATCGGCGCACAAATTGACATCTACCGCAACCGCCTATGGGGTGCAGAACTACTTGCATCCATCATCATGGCGAGCGTTCTAGGTCTGGTGGTGTTCCTCTTCTTCGGATGGCTGTCACGTGCAGTCATTGGGAAGTGGCACATCACCACAAGGGGTCAGTGACCCACCACCACCAAACAATCAGGAGATCCACCACTCATGAAAATCAAACCACTACTCGGAGTCGCAATCGCGGCATCACTCACGCTTGCAGCGTGCGGTGGCAGCGATTCGTCTTCCGACACAACAGCAGCACCAGCCGCACAAGGTGTCGACCTTGCAGCAGCAGGTTGCCCCGAAACCGTCATCTTGCAAACAGACTGGAACCCAGAAGCTGAGCACGGAAACCTCTATGAGTTGATTGGCGATGGCTACACCGTCAATACCGAGAAGTTGAGCGTCTCTGGCGATCTCGTGTCGGAAGGTCAAACAACCGGCGTGAAGGTTGAAGTTCGCGCGGGTGGACCCGCCATTGGTTACAGCCAAGTCACTTCTGAGTTGTACAAAGACCCAAATATTCTTCTCGGATTCACAAGCACTGATGAATCAGTGTCGCAATCTGGTGGAGAGTTCCCAACAGTTGCAGTTGTTGCACCGTTCAACATCAACCCACAGATCATCATGTGGGACCCAGAGACCTACCCAGACGTGAAGAAGATTGCAGACCTGAAGGAAAAGGGTGTCAAAGTTCGCTACTTCAATGGCGCTGCATACATGGATTACTTCACAGCCACCGGAATCCTCGACAAGAAGCAGACCGACGGAACATATGACGGCGCACCTGCATCATTCCTCGCGGCAGCGGGCAAGGATGCACAGCAGGGATTCGGCACTGCAGAGCCATACTTTTATGAGAAGGTTCTGAAGGAATGGATGAAGCCAGTTGGTTACCAGTACATCCACGATGCAGGTTGGACTGCCTACGCACAATCACTTGGCGGCATTCCAGCAAACATTGAGAAGTACGACTCTTGCTTGAAGGCACTTGTTCCAGTAATCCAGAAGGCCATGATCACCTACATTGCGTCACCAGACCGCACAAACGCGCTCATTCTTGACGCTGTGAAGCAATACAACAATGGCTGGGTCTACGACGCAGGTCAGGCAGCTGCAGCTGTAGAACAGATGCAAGCCGACAAGCTCATCGCAAACAGCCCAGACGGAACACTCGGATCATTTGATCTTGATCGTGTCACTAAGTTCATCGAAGTTGCTGGTCCAGTCTTCACCTCAACAGGTTCGAAGGTAAAAGAAGGACTTGTTGCCGACGACGTTGTGACCAACAAGTACATCGACCCATCAATCAAACTTCCATAAGTCAAACTACGGATGTGGGGAGGGACCGAAAGGTTCCTCCCCTTTTCCTTTCACCGACCAAAATCGAAACGACTGATTTCCCGAATGGCATCTCCAAGCGTCGACACAGCAGACGAAAACATCTGTTCACCAACAGCAGCGTTCGCGCCGGTGGGGTCTCCAATATGGCCTTCAGGGAAAAAATCATTGGAGAGCCAACCAAAAGCAACACGGCCACCAAAACGAACATGTTCGTTCTCGGCCAACTTTTCAGGCACTCTGCGCACAGCGACCGACATGTCCACTAACTCAGGGCGCAGATGCAGCATCACCGAAGTCTCGTCCATGCCACCATGCACACCCATGCCAAGTTCCGATGCGCCAGAGGAACCACCTTGGTCGGCTGGCATGTGCGGGTGCGCCAAGAAGGTCTGTAAGCCCCACTTCAAGCGAATCTCACGATTCATCATCGCGGTCAGGGCACTATTTCCCCCATGGCCATTCACAAACAGGATCCGTCGAGCAGACGTTGAGGCAACACTTCGCGCAATGTCGTCAAGGACCGACATCAGAGTTGTTGCCGACAACCACATAGTGCCGCCAGACCATGCATGCTCGTTGGATTTCGTAAACGGCAATGTAGGCAAGATCCACGCTTGTGTCTCTTCGCCAACGTTGCTCACGGCGCGGCGCGAGACTTCATCGGCCACGACAAAATCAGTATTCAATGGCAGATGTGGTCCGTGCTGCTCAATGGCTCCGAGGGGCAGAACGATGATGGAATCCTTTGTGAGTGCTGTTGGAAGTTCAGGAGCACGCAATGACGCCAATTCTCGCGATGAAGACATGTCTCTAACCTATCTCAGTGAGAGAATGTGACCATGACGAAACGACCATCAAGCGACTTTGATGCCATCGTCATTGGAGCCGGCCACAACGGACTCATCACCGCTGCCTACTTGGCACGAAGTGGACTATCTACCCTCCTCATCGAAGCGCGTTCTGACGTTGGTGGAACAGCTGCGAGCGACCATTTTGCGGGCGCACGTGTGAACATTTGCAATTGTGATCATTTGACATTCAGAACAACTCCCGTCGCAGAGGAACTTGCACTCCACTCGTTCGGCTTGTCTTACATCGATGTTGAACCGCCGCAGGTCAACCTCGATTGGTCATCGCAAAAACCATGGGAACTCTGGCACGACGTTGAACAGACAGTTGAATCAATCGCTCAACATTTTCCCTCATCGGCTCATCAGTACCGTGCGTATGCACGCAGCATGATTCCAGTTGCACGACTCATTCTTGAAGCGTCTGCTCATCCGCCATCTCGTGGTTCACTGATGGCCACCGTCATCAAGCGCGGTGGCCGAGGAATGAACACGCTCCTGAAAACAAGTCGTATGTCGGCAGCAGACGTGATGCGACAGTTCTTTGACGAGGAAGCAATCATCGGCCCTGCCATGGTCGAGGGTCCCGTGGTGTGGGGTCTCTCCCCTGAAACCCCCGGAACTGGTCTTGCAGCGGCAGCATTTGCATTGCGCCATGTTGCGCGAGTGGGTCGCCCTCTTGGTGGCAGTGGGGCGCTACCTGAAGCCATCAAACAATCGTTCTTACAATCTGGTGGACTTCTACGCACTGCCACAAAAGTGGTGGGGATCGTGTGCGAAGGAAACTCCGTCCGCGCGGTGCAAACAAGCGATGGCGCCACGGTCACAGCGCGAGTGGTTGTGTCTGCTTGCGACCCTCAGCGCACCTTCGTCACCTGGCTCAAAAACCCACCCGCTCGAGCGCAAGAACTGGTGACCCGCTGGACCAACACCGTTACCGGCGAGGGGTACGAATCGAAGATAGACGCGGTCACCACCGAAGCTCCCTCTCTGCTCGGACTTCCTCCCCTTGCATCAACAATGATTGTTAGCCCATCACTTGCAGAGCTCCATCGAGGAGCACAGTTGATGAACGAAGGACGCCCAATGCCTCGAATGGCATACCTGGCTAACTCTCCGTCAGTTGCAGATGCATCGCTTGCACCCGACGGGTTACACGTTTTTAGCTTGGAAGCTCTCTTTACTCCGTACTCATTCACTGACGGGTGGGAATCGCGTGCCGAACCCGAACGATGGTTACGCCAGTTCGCCTCGCTCACTCAACCCAGCTTCATGGACTCAATTGTTGATTGGCGAGTTATGACTCCAGCCGATTACGAATCAAAGTTCCATCTTCCAAAAGGTCACGCCACGAGCTTTGCAGGCGGACCATTAGCAGCGTTCCTCGGAACGCAACCTGAACTCACGCGGTATCACACGCCTGTGAAGGGCCTCTATCTCACCGGAGCCGCTACGTTTCCCGGTGCAGGAGTATGGGGCGCCAGTGGTCGCAACACGGCACTCACCATTCTGAAAGAGATGCGTTAGCTACGCGTCTTTCACAAGGTTGTCGCGCTTGACAACTGGGTCTTTATCGCTCCACGGGAAGTTGATCCACAAATCAGTGTGCTTCCACACGTAATCGCACTGCACCACTGAGTGGGGTTTTTCGTAGAGAACTGCTGAACGCACTTCCTTGACTCGACCCTTAAAGAAATCTTGAACAATCTTGAGCGTGTGACCGGTATCTGCGACGTCGTCAACCACAAGGACGCGAGCGAATCGAAGTTCAACGAGGTCTGGCACGGGCGGAAGAATCATTGGCACTGGAAGACGTTCATCGACACCTGTGTAGAACTCCACATTCATGGTGTACAAGTTCTTGACCGCCAACGCATAACCAAGAGCACCTGCGGCCAAGAGCCCGCCGCGCGCAATGGCCAAGATGATGTCTGGTTCATATCCCGATTCCGCAACACTGGTGGCAAGTTCACGACTTGCAGTTCCGAAGATGTCCCAGGTCATGATTTCGCGTTCGCTCACATAAACAAACTAGTCGCACCGACTCCAGCGCGCCCATTTCAGAACTGAACGATTTGTCAAAGATGACTTATGCGTGAAAAGTCGGCGGGCGACCTTCCTGTCGGGCTCGTCGCATTTCTCGAGCGTCATCAGAAAAACTAGCCATAATCTGCTGTCGATTCTCAAGGTCAATTGCGGCTTGCAGACCAGGAATTTCTAAGGCCGACCACATGCCTTCTTTTGTGAGCGCCACGCCAATTGGCGTGTTCTGCATAATCTCATCCGCCTTCGCAAAGGCAGCATCTAACAGAACATCGTCGGGGAACGACTCCACAACGAGCCCAATTCGGGCTGCTTCCTCAGCAGTAATGAGTCGCCCCGTCAGCATCAACTCTTGTGCGCGAGAGGCACCGATGAGACGAGGCAAGAGCCAACTGGTCCCGATATCGCATGCCGAGAGACCAATGCGAATGAACGCAGCGTTGAACTTGGCAGATTGCGCACAGAGACGGACATCAGAACCTAAGACCAACGCAAAACCACCGCCAGAAGCAGGGCCGTTCACCGCTGCGATGACAGGCTGTGGGAGGGAACGAAGTCGCGGAATCAATGAAGCAATGTGCTTCTGGACCGCCAAGCCCTTTTCCATCGATCCTCGCCACTCAAAACCGGGAGCATCTCCGTAGCCACCAAGGTCAAGACCGGCACAGAACCCACGCCCAGCTCCCGTGAGAACAACAACTCGCACATCGCGACTCTTCCCAACTGATTCCAAGGTGTGGTGCAGGGCCTCCACCATCTCGCTTGTCATGGCATTCAACTTGTCCGGGCGATTTAACGTGACGAGAGCAATGCCCTCTCGGGGAGTGGAAACTTCAACGACGGCCATGACATATCGTGCCACGACTACTGTGTGCACATTGCCACCGAAGACGTCTCCCCTCTGTTGATGCACACCGTGTCGGCATTTCGTATCGGCAAAAACGACCCCACCATTCATATTTCCGACGCTGATGTGTGGCGCACATCTGTCACTCCTGATGGCCCCGCCACCCTTCACATTTCGCAGTGGCAATCCACAACGCCAATTTTTCAAACATACGGAGACGGAGCCACATGGCTTCAGCCGCGGGTCGCTGATTTTCTCGGGGGAAGCGATGCAGTCCCAGAAATCACTCCCGCACATGAGATCGTGTCGACTGCACAGAAAAAATTTGGTCGGTTACTTCTTGGGCGAAGCAATACCCCGTATCACGAGTTATTGCACGCCGTTCTTGCCCAACGAGTCACCAGTATTGAGGCAACACGTCAATGGCGTGAGATTGTTCTGCGTTATGGGACGCCAGCGCCGGGTCCGCACGCTGCAATCAGGACACCTCCGGCGCCAGACGTGATTGCATCTCTTCCGTACCATGAATTTCATCGGTTCGGCATCGAGCGCAAGCGCGCCGAATCTCTCATCTCTGTGGCGAAATATTTTGATTTTCTCGCGCGTGTCTCCGTTAGCACCGCACCTGCACATGAACTCACTGCTCAATTGCAGAAAATTCCAGGCGTGGGAGTTTGGACTGCCGCTGTCGCAGGTGGGCTTGCTTTCGGCGATCCAGATGCTCTGCTTGTTGGTGATTTCCATGTCAAGAACACCGTTGCGTTCGCACTCACAGGACGCATCCGTGGCACCGATGAGGAGATGGTGGCCACTCTTGCGCCGTATCACGGACAGCGCCACCGTGTTGTGCGCTGGTTACAACTCAATGGCGTAAGAGCACCCGCTAGGGGTCCCCGCAGGCGTATTGTTTCCATCACCCGTTTGTAGGGGCTCTATGGACACCACCACTTCCTCCCGCCTATCAACTGTGCTCCCTCCTGCATCCGACCCCTGGGGTCGCGCGTTACGTCGTGGCGCAGTCGCCTATGCCCTCTCAAGACTTTTCGCCGTCATGGGAGCGGCCATTGCAGTGGCTGCGCAGGCCGTGTGGGCACGCACCAACGAAGAGGAGCCAGTTAACGGATTAACAGGCTTGGTGCAAGTGTTCGACAGCTGGGACGGCCACTGGTATCTCGATGTTGTCCGGGAGGGCTACCCACACCACATCATGCCGAACGTCACGTATTTTGTGTCCGACGCTCGCGCAGCATTTTTCCCGTTGTACCCACGGTTCGTTCACTATCTCGACAACATCATCCCTGGTGGCCCAGTCACAGTGGCCCTGCTTGTAAATCTCATCTTTGGAGCAATCTTCATCTATTTGGTGGGCGTCATTGGCCGAATGTTGTTTGACATTAAGACGGCTGAGAAAGCAATGATCATTGCTGCCATCTTCCCTGGAAGCTTTGTCTTGAGTTGGGCATACTCCGAAGCGCTTCTTCTTACCCTGGCAGCCTTGTGTTTTATTGCGTTAAGTAAAAAGATGTGGTTCTGGGCTGGAATTTTTGCGGCATTAGGAACCGCATGCCGTCCGAACGGAATTGCTTTGGTTGCAGCATGCGGCATTGCTTCTCTCATCGCCATCAAGAATGACCGCGAATGGAAATCACTGATTGCACCAATCCTTTCACCTCTTGGGTTTGTTGGTTTCATGGCATTTCTCATGCATCACACCGACGAAAACTGGGCCTGGTTCAGAGTGCAAAGCGAAGCATGGAAAGAAGGAACTTCTTTCGGAGCAACAGCTGTCAGCAGAACCTTTGACTTCTTCTTGAACCCCACCGGCTCCCCCACCAGCGTTCTCACCGCCGCATCAATGGCAGCAATGATTTTGGCACTGATCGCCTTATGGAAATTCCGGATTCCCGCCATGTACACCGCCTACACAGCGGTCGTTCTTGCACTAATGCTGATACCAGCAACGGTGACTGCGCGCCCACGTTTCTTGTTTACGGCGTTCCCGCTCATCTTTCCCGTTGCACGCGCACTGCGAGACGATGACGACAAGTGGTGGCCAATTGTTATTGCCATCTTTGCGACCGGATTGGTCACTGTAACGGGAATGTATGGCGTGAGAGCCGCAATTCCATGATGCGTCTATAGCGGTAAGCGACGCCAGACTGGCAAAGGAACGTTCTTCAATATCAAGAACATCCATCGAAGAATTCCAGGCGCCCACACAACTTTCTTGTCGGTTGTGATTGCCTTTTCAACGGTGGCCGCTACTGAATCAGCATCTGTTGAAAATGGCGCCTTTTTCATTCCTTGAGTCATCTTCGTTGTAACGAATCCTGGACGAACCACCAAAATTGAGGCACCTGTTCCCACTAATTCGTGGTCGAGAGCAAGAGCAAACCCGTCAATGCCAGCTTTCGTCGCCCCGTACGCAGGATTTCCTTTTCGAACGCGTTCTCCTGCGACTGACGACAACAAGACAATCTTCCCATACCCCTGTGACTTCAAAGTCGCTGCCAGCGAGTACATCAAGGACATCGTTGCAGTGAAGTTGACGTTTGCCATCTCAATCAAGGCCGATGGATTGGCGTAGTAATCCACACCTTCGTTCAAAATACCCTGAGCAACGATTGCCACATCAATGTCTCCAATTTCATCTGTGACAGCCTTGACAACTTCAACCATTGACGACGAATCGGCAGCATCAAATCTGATGTGGTGAAAATCCACATCGGGAAACCGATCAGCTAAAGATGTTGTTGCGGCTTCCGCTTGATCGATGCTTCGACTAACCAAGACAACCCGTGCAACACCGGGCTTCACAACGCGTCGCAAAATTGCTTGACCAATCTCGCTTGTTCCGCCAAACAAGACAATGTTCTGCGCAACCCCTACTCCATTTTTCATGACACCCTCCTTGGGTCAACAAGACCGAGACGACGAGCAAGGTCACTTCGCCACACACCATCTGGGTCCATTTCGTTTCTAGTGGTCATCCATTCATCAAAACGTGGATACCCGCGACGAACAGCACTTGGTGCAACATGAGAATCCTTGGCGAGGTAATGACGCCCACCTGCGTCCAGCACCAGTCCATCTACTTCAGATAAGAGTTCAGGAAGCCCGTGCAAACCGGCCGCCATATCCAAAGTCAAAGTCCACCCTTCAGTGGGAAATGACAACGGCGCCATGTTCTGTGGACCCATTCTTTTGAGGACTGCGAGAAAAGAAGCAACACCTGCGCTAGAGAATCGCTCAATGACTCGTTGTAAGACATCAGTTCGATCGAGAGGGACAATGAATTGATACTGAAGAAATCCCTGGGGCCCATACAGACGATTCCACTTGTTCACTCCATCGAGAGGATGGAAAAACGCAGGGATGGATTCAATACCCACATGACGTTTTGATGGGGCCTTTCGATACCACGCTTCATTGAATGCCTTAATGGTCCATTTGTTCAACAAGCCGTTAGGAACCCATCCGGGTGCAGAAACGGTCAGACGGGGATCGTATGCAAGAGGGTCGTCCCCTTTCACTTCTGACACGTCTGCGTGATCGCCACGGGTGAGAACTCCACGTCCCATTGAGGAACCGGTAGCCAATAAGTCCACCCAACAGACTGAGTATCTGTACGTTGCGTCATCGCCATCGCCAGACATCGCTGCACACACAGCATCGAAATTTGCAAGGCGCTCAGTTTCAACACGAACCCGTGATGACTGAATAGGCAACATTGCAACAGTGGCGCGCAAGACGACACCCGTCAAACCCATTCCGCCAACGGTTGCCCAGAACCAGGCAGGATGAGAAGTCGGCGAAAGTTCAACAATTTCTCCATTTGCCAACAACACAGTCATTGATCGAACATGCTGACCAAAACTGCCATCGAAGTGATGGTTTTTCCCATGAACGTCGGATGCAATCGCGCCACCAATTGTGACGAAGCGAGTTCCGGGCGTAACCGGAATAAACCAACCACGGGGAACACATAATCTCAAAATGGCGTCAATACTCACGCTCGATGCCACATCCAATAGGCCTGTCACCGGGTCGAGGACAGCATCTGCTCCGAGTGGGTCATGTTCACTGGTGAGCTCGATGACGTGACCACCAGCATTCTGGGCTGCGGCCCCGTATGAGCGGCCAAGTCCACGTGAAATGACGCCGCGCTCCGCGCTCTCTGAGATCACTGTTCGAATGGACTCTGGATCTGTGGTCTTCACAACATCTGCAACAGTCCAAGCAGTGCGACCCCATCCAGACAGACGTTCACGTGGCATTTGGTAATTCTAGTCGCAACAGGTCAGCTGTTTTCTGCAACTGCAGAGTCAATTACGCAACGTAAACAGCGAGGGCATAAACAACGACCCATGCGAGTCCGTATAGCTGAATAGACCGATCTCGAAAGAAGACCTCTTCTGGAGCTCCGCCGCCGCCATTCTCAAGAACCATCAGATACCGCAGTAACGCCAGCACCATTGGAACAATTGATAGTGCATGAAAAGGTAGAACTTCTCCTGCATTGGACGCATTCTCAAATGCCCACATGCAGTATGTGACCACTGTTGCGGTACATGAGACCACTAACAACTGCCGTAGATACGGAACCGAGTAGTCACGTAATGAAGCTCGCGTTGCCCCCGCGTTGTCACCCATCTCTACAAGTTCGGCGAATCTCTTTCCCGTCACAATGAAGAAAGATCCAAATGTTGTACACAAGACAAACCAATTTGACATCGGCGTTTCTGTACCAGCTGCACCAGACATTGCACGAAGAACAAATCCACTTGCGACAATCGCTAGATCTAGAAGTGCTACATGTTTCAACCAAGAACTGTAGGCAATCGTTAATACTGCATACAGAGCGACGATGGCACCAGCCTCCAGCCGAACAGACGCCGCCAAGACGGGGCCGCCAACCAATAGAAGTACGCCGAGAACTTTTGCAAGAGGAAGCGGCACAGCCCCGCTAGCGATGGGCCGAAATTTCTTCTTCGGATGGAGTCTGTCTTGCTCCACGTCTTTGATGTCGTTCCAGTAATAAGTTCCGCTAGCCGTCAAACAGAATGCCGCAAAAACAACAATTGTTTTCCATAGCGGTTCCCATTCATTCAAAACACCGAGGGCACCAGGGGCCGCAAAGACGAGGACATTTTTCATCCACTGGTGTGGGCGAGCCTCTTTCACAATGGCCTTAATCATGCGAACTCCTCAGCATCGTCCATCTTCGTCACCAAGTATCCATTTTTTGCAGCAGCCAGGAGTGCCGTGTCACCCGAGGAATCCCCATATGCATACATCAGTGCTTCGGCCGGCAAACCAGATGTACTCATCCATTCGCGCACGCGAGCAACTTTCTCATCACCTCGACAGTTATTGCCGAGAATCTTTCCAGTGAATGTTCCGTTCGCTTCCTCGAGCCGAGTGCACAGAACAGCGTCTACTTCACACAGATCACCAAACGGCTGCAAGTACGGCTCTAGCGATGCCGACACCAAGACCACCACATGGCCTTGCGCCTGATGCCACCTCATCCGCTGTGCAACATCTTTTCTCATCCATGAACCCACGACATGGGAGGCAAAGGCAACACCCTGTTGGTTCACGTCTTCAACATTCTTTCCCGCGAAAACTTTGTCGACGAAGTGCGCTTTGATTGAGTCTCTGTCACGACGAAGCACCATTTTTGTCATCCGTACTGGGTCTGACAAGCAGGCTGTGGCAAAGCCAATACGCCCGCTGATGCGCTGCATGAACGGCACAACGCAGTCCCGCACAGTCAGGGTGTTGTCCACATCAAAAGCAGCAACAACCACGTCCATTTCTTCAGGCTACTTCTGCTGGTTCGGCGCAGTGAGGATTGCCTTCATGTCCTCAAAATAAGAAGGCCACGACTTTGTGACAACGTCGGCATCTCGAACGACCACCTTCTCATTTCGAAGAGCAAACAAAGACAAAGCCATTGCCAGACGATGATCGTGATGAGTGTCAACCTCAGAGAGCGCAACGGCTCGATGACCCTGAATCGTGAGACCGTCCTCGTCAACATGCACATCAGCACCGCAGGTGGACATCTCGGAGGCTAGATCTCCCAGCCTGTCGCTTTCCTTATTTCGAATGAATCCAACTCCGGTGATGCGGCTTTCTCCATCAAGTGCAGCAAGAGCGACAGCCACTGCGGGCACCAAGTCCGAGCAATCAGTCATTGAGACGTCAATTGATTGCAAGACAGATTCGCTTGTTGTCTCAACAACTACATCGTCCCCCGAAATCGAGACAGAGCATCCAATAGAGCGAAGAATATCCAACAGAGCGGCATCCCCCTGCAGAACACCTTTGGCAAGCCCTGGGACGCGAACAGAACATGGGACTAGGACCGGCACCACGAGAGGAAAAGCAGCTGATGAAAAATCTGGCTCGACGCGATAGTCGGTTGCGGTGTATCTCCCCTCTGATACGTGGACTTCGTCGGCTAAAACGTGAACAGTGGCACCAAAGCTACGCATGACGGCGGCAGTCATCTCAACATAAGACCGCGATACCAGTTCACCAAGTATCTGGATCACTAATCCACCGCGCAACAAAGGCGCGATCAGCATCAGCGCAGAGATGAATTGACTTGAGACATCGCCCCGAATCGAGATTGTTCCACCGTTCAAGTCCCCACGAGAAATAGTGACCGGGAGATGACCGCGCACTCCCAACCACTCAACATCGGCGCCTAATTGCACTAATGCGTCATGTAGATCTCCCATTGGTCGACCACGCAAGGGGTCGCCTCCGTCAATCACGGTGGTGGAATCAATGAGTGCAGCAACTGCGGTGAGAAATCGCGAGGATGTACCGGCCAACTTCGCGTCGACAATGCCAGGCAACACAACGCGTTCTTCCCCTCGGACGACATAGGTCTCTCCGTCGCGAGTCACGCGGCCTACTTGCAGCAGTGCATCAACGATGACAAATGTGTCATCCCCATCTGGCAAACCAGAAATGCGTGACTCGCCAATGGCCAGTGATGCACACACCAACGCGCGATTGGCCACACTTTTAGATCCGGGCACATGAACGACGATTGGACCAGAAATTGAAGCAGCAGAGACGAGACGAGACTGGCTCATTGTTGTTCATTCCCGTCATTTTCGAACGTGACCGACTGCGAGAGCGCACGCACTTCGTCAACAGTGAGCGATCGCCAACGTCCAGGAGGCAAGCGCGTATCTCGCAGTGGACCAATTCGCGTGCGAGCGAGCCGAATGACGGGATACCCCACTGCTTCACACATACGACGCACTTGACGATTACGGCCTTCGTGAATCACAATTCGCAAGACGCCTGTTTCTGGTTGACCAACCTCAGCTGGAGCAGTCATGCCGTCGTCCAACATCACACCATCGCGTAATTCTCGAAGCGCACCACCCGAAACTCCTGATGGACCGCACTCAACTTCGGCGATGTATTCCTTTTCAACACCCCGACTCGGGTGAGTGAGATGTTGCGCCAATTGTCCGTCGTTCGTGATGATTAACAAGCCTGTGGTTTCCCGGTCGAGACGGCCCACAGGAAAGACCCGAGGCTCCTCAGGGACTAAACCAAGCACGGTGTCTCGCCCATGTTCGTCTGCCGCAGTTGTAATGACACCCTCGGGCTTGTTCAACAAGTAGTACACCAAGCCCGGCAGAACACCAACGGGCGCTCCGTCAACTTGAATGTCATCCACCATCACATTCACACGTCGGCCAAGAACTGCTACATCTCCATTGACAGTGACTCTCCCATCACTGATGAGGTCTTCACACACGCGCCGAGATCCAAAGCCAACTCGTGCCAGAACTTTTTGAAGACGATCTCCCTCGTCTGCAGCGCTCTTTGCGCGATCGGCCATCTGCTCCCACAGTGGCGGCTCAGGTACCGCGCCTCCCGGCGGGGTGTTGCGTGGCACTACTGCGCCTCTTGCTCTTCTGGCGTCTCAACATCGGAAGCCGTTGGGTCGGCTTCAATGCGCAAGGTTTTCTCGAGTGCTTCTACCAACGATGCGTCGGGAACAAACGACGCAATTGGTGGCATGTCTGCCAACGACGCGAGACCTAGTTTTTCGAGGAATAATTGAGTGGTACCCCACAATGTTGCTTGTCCAGGGCCACTGTCACGTGCAACAGGCGCTATGTATCCGCGACCGTGCAAGGTACGCATGACAGCGTCAGGGTCAACGCCACGAATGGATGCAATCTGCAAACGTGAAATGGGTTGCTTGTACGCGATGATGGCAAGAGTCTCTAGTGCGGCTCCAGACAATCTTGCTCGCTGGCCGTCGAGAATGAACCGTTCAACATACGGTGCAACATCTGGATGAGTTTGGAATCGCCAGCCTCCAGCAATTTTTGCAATCTGAAATCCATGGCCTGCCGCCTCATAGGTTTCTGCCAAACGAGTGCATACTTCTTCGATACTTGCGCTTGGCATCTCCACCAATTGAGCAATGAGGTCTGTGGGTACCGGCTCTTGAGCCACCAACAAAATTGCTTCGACTGCTCGTACGACTTCAGCTGTTACTTCAACACTCATGTTTAACCTTCGTAGGTATCGATTTCAACGGGACCAGAATGACCCGGCCCAATCCCTGTCCATTGAACAGTGATGTCGCCGAAACGATCGGCTTGATCAATTTCAATCCAGCCCTGCTTGTACATCTCGAGTAGCGCGAGGAATCGCACCACAACTTCGAGGCGCTCAACGAGCCCCCTGGTGATCGCGCGAAACGAACTGCTTCCCATCCGCGGTAATTCGTCCATCAATTCCTCAACCGCTTCGGCAACCGTAAACCGAATTGGGGAAACATGGAACAAGTTGAGTTCATCACGTGGACGCGGCGTGATGGCCCTAATAAAGCCATTCTGCAATTTGTCGAGCGTGATGCCTTCCAACAGATCTGGTGTCACTTCCGCGAACCGTTCGTCGGTGCCAACTGTTCGTGCATACACACGATCTGCGTCGTCTACGAAACCGGCAAGAATCTTGGCCACATCTTTAAAGGTCTTGCATTCAAGAAGACGTGCCAGCAGCAAATCACGCTCTTCCCAGAGAGCCAGTTCTTCGTCGAGGTCAATGTTTTCTTTGCCTGGCAGCAGACGGCGCGCCTTTAGTTCAATCAGCGTTGCTGCAATCAGCAAAAACTCAGTGGCGATTTCCAGGTCGAGTTCTTGCATCTTGGCCAACTCACCCAGATAGGCGTCGACGATGGTGGACAAGGAAATCTCATGGATATCCACCTCTTCTCGCATGATGAGGTGGAGCAGTAGGTCGAACGGGCCTTCATAGACCGGAGTTGCTACTTCAATTGCCACGGAGTCAATCGTAGTTCTCCATCCCTAGAGGGGTTGCTATTAATCATGGACAAAACAGCTAAAAGAAGTAGCGTTTCAGCGTGACTCGAGTCCTTTCTTGCATTCAGCCCACTGGTTCAGTCCATCTTGGCAACCATCTCGGAGCACTGGTCAACTGGGTATCAGGGCAACACGATGGCAATGTCTTCCATGGAATCGTCGACCTTCATGCCCTCACTGTCACAGAGACCCCCGGTGTTATTGGGAAGCAGACGTTGGAATTAGCGGCCATGTTGTTTGCCGTCGGTCTCGACCCGAATGTGGCAACGGTTTTTGTTCAAAGCCACATTCACGAACACTCCGAGTTGTCTTGGATCATGGAGTGCACCGTCTCATTTGGCGAGCTCAGCCGAATGACGCAATTCAAAGACAAGTCTGCCAAGCGAGAAGGCGACTTCATTTCAGCGGGCCTCTTCACGTATCCGGCTCTTCAGGCCGCCGACATTCTGCTGTATGACGCAGACGAAGTTCCGGTTGGCGAAGACCAACGTCAACACATTGAAATCACACGCGATATCGCCATTCGATTCAATCATCGCTTTGGAGACACATTCGTTCTCCCGAAGGCGACGCACCCAAAGGCCGGGGCACGCGTCATGGACTTGCAAGAACCAACGTCAAAAATGTCGAAGTCCGCAGCAACCGACAGTGGCATCGTTTATCTTCTCGACGACAATGCGACCATTGAGAGAAAATTCAAGCGTGCCGTCACAGATTCAGATGGCGTTGTTGCGTACGACCGCGAGAACAAGCCAGGTGTCAGTAATTTGCTCGACATCTTGTCGGCAGCCACCGGAACACCAGTGGAGACTCTCGCCAACAACTACACCCAGTACGGACCGCTAAAGAAAGACGCGGGTGACGCAGTCATTGCACTCATCGACCCCATCCGCGCGAAGTATCACGAACTAATGGGTGACCCAGCCGAGCTCAGCCGATTGTTGATGATTGGGAACGATCGTGCTCGCAATGTCGCAGCGGCGACCCTGAGTCGTGCCCACACAGCAATCGGACTACTCCCCCGCATCTAATTAGATGTTGTCGGCTTCTCGCAGTGCCTGCACACAATGATCCACTGGTTCACCATGCAACACTTCAAGAGTTCTCGCTGACGAAACATTGCTGAGGAGACGTCGTCCAATCTCTTCATGCTGTCGATAAATGGCAAATCGCTTCGTGCGGGGCCCCGCAACCGTTGCGAGGATTCGCCCGCCCCAACTCAACGTGGACTCACATTTTCCTACATCGTGTAGAAGAGCGGCGGCTCGTTCGTCTCTTGTTGCTCCCCCACACAGCGCATCGAACCGATGTAGTACTTCAAGAGAATGCCGTTGATCTCTATGTTGCATTCGCATCCACAGTGAGTACTCACTGGGCAACAAGATTCTCTCAGCAATAGCTAACTCGGACTCCAAGAGTGGATGATTGCGAAAAGACGTGACAGCTCGACGGGTGAGGTGAAACACAGCTAGCCCTTCGCTCGTGGGTGTGCTTCGCGATAAACACTCATCAGACGTTCCTGCGACACCTTGGTATAGATCTGAGTAGTGGAGATAGTGGCATGGCCAAGCATTTCTTGAACTATGCGTAAATCTGCACCGTGTTCCAACATGTGCGTGGCGCACGAATGACGAAGAACATGGGGCGACAATTCGCGTGTAATCCCGGCCGCCACACCTGCGTCTCGAACAATTGACCAAGCCTTTTGTCGATTTAGTCGGCGACCCTTGTTTGTCAGAAAAATGGCGTCTCGATCTGACGACTTTGCCCACACATCAGGTACCAACATGCCACGCCCATCGCGCGCAAGGTAGTCACTCAAATGCTTTTCGGCTGTGCGACCAAAGGGAACAACTCTTTCTTTCGAGCCCTTACCAAACAATCGCACCACACGTGACGGCATATCTAGATCGCTGAGATTGACATCACAGGCCTCTGAAATTCGACATCCCGTGGCATACAGGAATTCTAATAATGCTTTATCGCGCAGTGCCGTTGAGTCCACGCCAGTAACAACCGACAGCAATGAATCAACTTCGTCAAGTGACAACGGCTTCGGCACACCCGTAGGAACGCGAACACCTTCCACTCTTCCCGCCGGGTTATCAGAGCGGACATCTTCTGCAACCAGATGAGTGTGAAGCATGCGTACAGCGGCAAGACGACGAGCGATACTGGCCACAGCATCGCCATTTGACTGCAAATGACGCACAAACGCTTCAACATCTTCCTCTGCACACGTCACCGCATTCGTGCGCCGACTGGTCAGGAATTCTTCGTATCTCAAGAGATCTCGTCGATAAGACGACACAGTGTTCGCAGCTCGACCGCGCTCTACTGTCATCCACAACAAGAATGATTCAGCTTCGCGAGAAAGTGTTGAGTCAGCCATCTACTCCGTCAGCGTACGAGATGTGGGAACTGCCGTGCGGCCAACAACAACCCATACGCGCTCTTCGCATCGGAGATGTCACCAGAATCAATCATTGCTAATGCTTTGCTGAAGGCGATGTGCTCAAGAAACATCGTGTCTTCTTCTGGTCCGTGTGGTTCCGCTATCCCTGCAACAAGACCAGTTGCGAGATACACCTCTACTGATGAGTCTGTGACGCCCGGAGACGACAAGCATGTTCCCAAGAACTCGATTGACGTGGCGGTGTAGCCGGTTTCTTCCTTCAACTCACGTACAGCAGTATCCGCAGGATCTTCACCTTCGATATCTCGCATCCCTGCGGGTATCTCTCGTACAAATGAGTTCAAAGTTGCTCGATACTGGTTCACAAAAACAATGTCCCCGCTGTCGGTGACAGCAACGGTGGCCACCGCACCAGGAGTGCTGACAAATGTCCGTTCAAAGTCTTCGCCTGTTGGAGATGTCACCCGACGTTTCAACAGACGGAACATTGCCCATTGGTGGACCACGTGGTCGTCATGGGCGTGAAACCCTCGAAGGGAGGACATTTCTATGCCGACTGCGAAACGGATTGACCCGAACGTGCCAAACGAATCTCGCGGTTCACCAGTGACGCAGCGATTAATTCACGGAACAATGGATGGGGCCGATCTGGACGGCTCTTGAACTCAGGGTGCGCTTGAGTCGCCACCCAATACGGATGGTCTTGCAGCTCAATGAACTCGACAAGTCTTTTATCTGGGGATGTTCCACTGAAGACAAAGCCAGAGTCCTCAAAACGTGCACGATAATTGTTGTTGAATTCCCAACGGTGACGATGGCGTTCGCTAACGACGGACTCCCCGTATGCGTCAGCCACTTTTGTTCCGGGTTCCAACACAGCGAGGTAAGCACCCAATCGCATGGTGCCTCCTTTGTCGGTGACATCGCGTTGATCGTTCATGATGTCAATGACTGGATGTGTTGATGCAGGATCAAACTCTGTGCTGTTTGCATCTGCCATTCCCAACACGTGACGTGCATATTCAATGGTCATCACCTGCATTCCCAAGCACAAGCCAAGGCATGGAATCAAATTCTCACGCGAGTATGCAGCAGCGGCAATCTTTCCTTCAATTCCCCGCTGCCCAAAGCCTCCCGGAATCACCATTCCATCGAGACCATCGAGACGACCACCTGCAAGCAAACCTTCAACATCTTCTGCTTGGATCCAATCAATCTCCACCTTGGCGCCATGATGGAATCCTGCGTGCTTCAAGCTCTCCACGACGGACAAATACGCATCCTGCAATTCCACATACTTTCCGATCAGCCCGATTCGAACCGGCTTCACGGCAGCGTCAACACGATTGACTAATGATTCCCACTGCGACAAATCAACATCACCGTCGATTCGCAATACATCACACGCCACCGTGTCTAAACCTTCCTCGTGCAGAATGAGGGGCAGTTCATAGATATTGCGAGCATCGGCGGCATTGATCACCGCGTTTGCATCAACGTCACACATATGCGAAATCTTGCGCTTCAAACCAGTGCTGAGTGGCTCTTCGCTTCGACACACAATGATGTCGGGCTGAATTCCTCGGGAGCGCAGTTCGGTCACACTGTGCTGCGTTGGCTTTGTCTTTTGTTCTCCGCTTGGTCCGATAAACGGCACCAGTGTGACGTGGACGTAGCAAACATTGTCTCGGCCCGCCTCGTTACGGAACTGGCGAATTGCCTCTAAAAACGGAAGAATCTCAATGTCACCAACAGTTCCGCCCACTTCGGTGATCACCACATCGGTGTCCTCGGTGGCTATGCGGCGAATTCGACGCTTGATTTCATCGGTGATGTGAGGGATGACCTGAACGGTTTTACCGAGATAGTCACCTCGACGTTCTGCGGCCAAAACAGCCTGATAAATGGAACCCGTTGTGGCGTTAGAGGAACGCGTGAGGTTCTCATCGATAAACCGCTCATAGTGGCCAAGGTCGAGGTCGGTTTCTCCACCATCGTCGGTGACAAACACTTCACCATGTTCAAAGGGATTCATGGTCCCGGGATCAACGTTGATGTACGGATCCAACTTTTGCATGGTGACGCGCAGACCACGCATCTTCAAGAGTCGACCAAGCGAAGAAGCGGTGAGACCCTTACCGAGGGAACTTGCAACGCCACCCGTCACGAAAATGTGCTTTGGCATTGCTTCTCCCGCCAACTCGAACTGCTAACGGGATTTCATCATAACCGAACTTGATGGTTGGCCATGCAACGGTTACGTCGTTGCCTTGCCACGTTTCTTTGGCGACGGCGCATCGGTTCCGAGATTCTTCAGCAAGTCCTCGGCGTGGGCGAGAGCGGACTCGTCTGCCACCCCGCCAGACAACATTCGCGCAATTTCTGACACCCGCTCTGTGGGCGAGATTGTTTCTGCAGAACCAAAGGTCTTGCCTGATTTCACCTTTTTCGACACGGAAATCTGATGATGCGCACTGGCTCCTACTTGCGCCAAGTGAGTGACGGCAAATACTTGATGCTGGCGTCCCAGTTCTCGTAGTGATGCGGCGACAGCAACTGCTGCTGCCCCTCCGATACCTGCATCAACCTCGTCGAACACCATTGTGGCGGGCTCACTAGTGAGAACGAGTCGCAAGGCCAACATAACGCGTGCCAACTCGCCACCGCTGGCCACCTTTGTGAGTGGCTGAGGAGCACTTCCTGGGTTCGCAGCCAACAAAAACACCACAGACTCTCCTGATGGATCTGACTCGGCATCTCCGACGGACACGCGGACTTCAGCATGTGGCAACGCCAGGGTTCGCAAACGCTGTTCCACATGTTGAGCAAGATCGCCAGCCACCCCTCGCCGTGCGTTGCCAACCTGCAACTGTGCAACCCGCAACTTCTTCAATGCCTGAGATTTTTCAGATTCCAGATGGGCCACGCGCTCGGCGTAACCGGTGAGTTCGTCTAAACGAAGACGTGTGTCTGCACCGAAGGCCTGGACATCGGTGAGCGTGTCCCCATATTTGCGCATGAGATCGCGGAGCAATTGGCGACGGACACGAATCTCTTCCAGTCGTTGAGGATTCTCTTCCACGTTCTCCGCAGCGGCACGGACAGCATGGGCGACATCTCCCGCTTCTGCAAGAAGTGAATCGAGTCGCGCGTGCAATTCGGCTAACGAAGGGATACCCGACACAGATCGCACAGCCTGCCCGATGGCTTCCACTGCACCCCCGTCGTCTGACAACAAACCAGTGGCCCGTTGTAGGGACTCTTGCAATCGCACAACGTCTGACAAAACATCTTCTTCTTGAGAAAGTTCTTGATCTTCGTTCGGTCCGGTGATGGCGGCAGATTCAATTTCTTCGCATTGAAACGACAGCAAGTCAATTTCACGGGCACGGGATTTTTCGTCGCCGCCGAGAGCGGCCAACATTGCATCAATTTGTGTGACCGCTTCGCGAGCCACCGCCAAAGGACTGACATCAATATTTCCAAATTGATCCAGAGCTTCGCGCTGTGCCACTGCTGTTAACAGGCGCTGATGACCATGCTGGCCATGAATGTCCACCAAGCGTTCGCCCATCTCGGACAAAGCAGTCACCGTTGCCATTCGGCCGTTGATGTACGCACGACTTCGGCCTTCTCGGTGAATGGTGCGGGAGAGAATGA
>JBIIJW010000081.1:0-6556 GCA_044233525.1 Ilumatobacteraceae bacterium
AGTTCCTGGCCAGTTGCTATCACCCATTGCATAGTCAACCAACATTGCGTTCGCACCTGAAATATCGAGAGCAAGTTCCATTGCTTCTTTGTGCATTTCAGTCCAGAACATCTTGTTGGTGGCACCAAGTGCGGCCATGCTTGGATCTTTCTTACCCATCAATGTGGTGGACAGCGAGCGCAAACCGTTGATCTTCAGAATTTGAATCTTGGTGTAGTAGTTCATGAGACGCTGGCGAATTTTTGGATCGTTAATGGCGCCGTTTTCTTTTGCACCACGAACCATTGCCTTGTACTCAGACTCGAAACGGCGGTAACCGGTGGTAGCGCTCATACCGCGCTCGAAAGCGAGAGTGGAGTTGGTAACAACCCATCCGTTGTTCACACCACCAACAACATTGTCCTTTGGACAACGAGCGTTGGTGAAGAACACCTCACAGAACTCTGCAGTTCCGTCTGGCTGAACAATTCCGCGAACTTCAACACCTGGTTGCTTCATTGGAACCAACAAATACGAGATGCCCTTGTGCTTTGGCGCATCTGGATCTGTACGTGTTAACAAGAAGCAGTAGTCAGCGTGGTGACCTTGTGTTGTCCACACTTTCTGACCGTTGATGACCCACTCATCGCCGTCAAGAATTGCAGAGGTCTTCAAGCTTGCAAGGTCTGAACCAGAGTTGGGCTCGGAGAATCCCTGACACCAGCGCATGGAGCCATTCAAAATTTGAGGAAGGAATTCCTTCTTCTGCTCTTCAGTTCCCCACTGAAGAAGTGTTGGGCCAACGAGTGTGTCGCCAAAGAAGTCAGCACGCATTGGTGCCTTTGCATTTGCGAACTCTTCTGCAAGAACAACACCTTGCATGGTGGTGAGACCTTTGCCGCCGTATTCCTTTGGCCATGTTGCGCAAATCCAACCGCCAGCAAACAACTTGCTCGGCCATTCATCGTTGAACTTCTTGCGCTCGTCGTTCGACATTTCGAAGCCTTTGTCGAACCAACCCGTCGGCAGGTTCTCCTTCAGCCAAGCGCGAATTTCTTCGCGGAACTTTTCGTCTTCGGGGGCATAGGTGAGTTCCATGAGTTCCGATTCTGTCGCCTCTTCGGCGATTTCCACCAATTGGGGTGGTGTGTCCGTTCACACACCGTTCACAGGGGGCGAACAACCTTGAAAAATTTCCACCCTAGGTTGGCCACATGGACGAATTGGACCCCCTCGCCAGCTTGTCTGCCGTCGACCAGCGAATCCTGGACGCAGACAGAACCAAGGGGTGCTGGAAGTCCAGAAGTTGCTCGCCAATCAGGTAGACAGACAACCGTGAATTCCGTGGTTCTTGCCGCTGCGCAAGGTGTTGACTTCGGTCAGATTTTCACCACGCTGGCCATTGTTCTTGTGGTGGCCAAGTTGGCCTCTGAGTTGTGCGAGCGCATCGGCATCCCTGCGGTGCTGGGCGAGATCGTCGCTGGAATTCTCATTGGACCGTCCGCTTTAGGGCTAGTTGACCCAAGCGACGCATTGCGCATCCTTGCTGAAGTTGGCGTCATTGTGTTGTTGGCCGAAGTTGGTCTAGAGATGGATCTCAATGAACTGCGACGCGTGGGACGGGCGTCATTCATCGTTGCGATTCTTGGTGTTGCAGTACCCATGTCATCGGGAGTGATTGCAGGCGGAGTTCTCGGCGAATCATTAAACACTTCACTTTTCTTGGGCGCCGCACTTGCAGCGACCAGCGTGGGAATCACTGCGCGTGTGTTTGGAGATCTAAAAGCACTTGCATCCACGGAAGCACGAATTGTTCTGGGTGCTGCAGTTGCTGACGATGTTCTTGGTCTCATCATCCTCACTGTTGTGACGCGAATTGTGGAACAAGGATCGATTGACGCAGCAGGTTTATTCAGCACCATCGGCTTTGCTGTTGGGTTCCTAGTTATCGCTGGGGCTATTGGTCTTCTTGCCTTACCAAAACTATTGAAGTGGGTGGGGCATCGCTCTACATCGCCGGCCACTGTTGGTGTTGTTGCTGCTGGAGTGACATTCGCATTTTCTGCGGCCGCAAGTGGTGCGAAGTTGGCGCCAATCATCGGGGCATTCGTTGCGGGTGCGGCACTGGCACGAACAGACCATCACGACCGCATCGCGCGCGACTTTGCGGTTGTTGGAAGCATCTTCATTCCTGTGTTTTTCATGCAGATTGGAATCGACACCGATGTCACGAAGTTTTTCGATGCTCGCGTCTTAGCAATTGCTGCACTTCTATCCATCATTGCAATCGGTGGGAAAATGCTCGCAGCTGTTGGAGCGTTCGGAACCAATACAGACAAACTTGTCATTGGAATTGGAATGGTGCCGCGAGGTGAAGTTGGCCTCATCTTCGCGTCGATTGGTGTGTCAGTTGGCGTTTTCGCTGATGACCTCTACGCAGTGGGTCTATTGGTGGTGCTTGTTACTACTGTCATCGCGCCACCATTGCTTCGTTGGCGCATCAATCAGAATGATGCGGCGGCAGAAACAATTGAGACGTCATCACCAGATGTCGACGAGCCAGCTGGGGGCTGGATTCGCCTCATCAATGGAGAAGTACAACTGCACGGCAATCCCCCGCCATCATTAGCTTTGCCACTTGCTCTTGAAGCTTCACTGCATGCTGCCCACGCTCAGCCCAACTCCGAGCTCCTTGACTGGATGCATACACATAGAAATGCGCCTGTCTCATGGGATCTTCGTGCAACCGAATTGTTCTTGGATCTGCTTGTACGAGGCAACTCACGCTCGTGGCGGTTTCTTGAAGTCACCAGTGTGTTGCAGCGGGCACTTCCCGAGATTGCGGATGCACTGCACGCCAGACGTGGTGATGCAACAGAACTTGACCCCACGCACTTAGCGCAGACCCCAATTCTTGAATCACTACGCAAGTCAACCGGCCGCCTGACGTCATCTGATGCATCGCTTCTTCTCGCCGCGCTGATTGCAGATTTTTCCGACAGTCGTGATGTCACTGGAATTCTTGATCGTGTGGCCCTCGATAACACCACCCGAAACGACACGCGTGCTTTGCTCTCGGCGTCGTCACTTCTGTACACCGCCTGTACCACCGAGCCATACGAGCCAAACAATCGCGTCCTTGCTCAACTTGCAGGATTTCTCGCCACGCCATTGATGGTGGAACGATGCAGGCTTCTCACAGAAGCGCGCGGCGATTTACAAGATTGGCAATTCTCCGTGCTGATCGACATCACCACGAATGTGCAAGGGTTACTTGCCCACCCCGAGTTGATTGAGGGCTCAGAGGATTCACTCGTAGAAGTGCGTCGCCGTGACGCCATCGCACTCACAGACAACGAACTGGTGATTGAACGACTTCGTCACGGAGCTGCTGTGTACTTGTTGGCACACGAACCAGAAGTTCTTGTTCGCCATGCCACGTTGGTGGAACCAACACCACGGCCACGACACGTTCGAGTAGGTGTCTACCCCACTGCAATCAACAATGAATGGGAAATTGACATTGCGACTCGCGACATGCGCGGGCTACTTGCGCGCATCTGTTCTGTTCTCGCAGAGCGCGGCCTAGAGATTGTCAATGCAGATCTCGCAACATGGCCTGATGGTGCAGTTCTCGACTCGTTTATTGTGCGCAGTACACAACAGCCACACGGTCCCCAGCTTGCATTTGAACTTGAAAACAGACTGCGCAAGCGCATCACGGACCCACGACGCTTGATGCGTGATCGCGATTACTCCTTGACATTCACACTCGATAACGATGCGCACCCATGGCATAGCGTGGTGACCGTGTCGGGACAAGATCAGCCCGGATTGATTCAGGCCGTTGCCGCAGCTTTTGCTAAAGCAAAAATCAGCGTGCACCATGCGCGCATCACTACTCGCGATGGAAACGTTGCAGACCGTTTTGAAGTGTCCACACGTCATGGCCGCAAAATCAACGACAGCGCCTTACAGCGCGTCAACAGCTATTTGTCGTAACCGTTTACATAGCGTTCACATAACAGTCATAACTCGCCTTAGGGACTCAGACCATCCAGCCTTTCGTTACTCATTCCTTCACTTGTGGGAAACATTGAAGAAACACTGCGCGCTTATCGTCTGACCCAATATCCCCCTTCTACCTAAGGAGACCCACATGCTCATAGCAGCAGAAATAGACACAGGAGCTACCGCCTGGGTCTTGGTGTCAACGGCGCTTGTTGCGTTTATGACCCCAGGACTTGCTTTCTTTTACGGAGGCATGGTTCGTTCCAAAAACGTCCTTGGCATGTTGATGCAGAACATCTTCGCCATGGGACTCATCAGCGTGCTGTGGGCGGCCATTGGCTTCTCACTCGCATTCGGTGGCGACAATGCATACATCGGCAACTTTGATTTCATGTTCTTGAAGGACTTGGGATCAATTGCAACGTTGCCTGGCTACACGGGTGACTTCGGACTCGTCGTGCCCATCATGGTGTTCTTTGCATTCCAAATGATGTTCGCTGTAATCACACCGGCACTCATCACTGGTGCAACCGCTGACCGTCTCAAGTTCTCCGCATACGCCGTGTTGATTGGCGTTTGGGGCGTCATTGTGTACCCAACAGTTGCTCACTGGGTGTTCAGCCCGAACGGCTGGTTGTTCAAGCGCGGAGCACTCGACTTCGCAGGTGGCGCAGTAATTCACGTCAACGCTGGCGTTGCTGCACTTGCAGTGATTCTTGTTCTTGGCAATCGCAAGGGTTGGCCGCGCGAAGCAATGCCACCACACAACTTGCCATTCACCGTTCTCGGTACCGGCATCTTGTGGTTCGGTTGGTTCGGTTTCAACGCCGGATCGGCTCTTGGTGCAAATGGTCTTGCCGCACAAGCTCTTGTGAACACGCACCTCGCAGCAGCTGCTGCAATGTGCGGTTGGTTGATTGTTGAGAAACTGCGCGCTGGTCATGCAACAACTCTTGGTGCAGCATCTGGAGCAGTTGCGGGTCTTGTTGCCATCACGCCATGTGCTGGTTTTGTCGGCGGCTTTGCCCCCGTCATCATCGGACTCATCGCTGGCGTTGTGTGCTACCTCGCACTGTCCCTCAAGACCAAGTTCGGTTTCGATGACAGCCTTGATGTCATCGCAGTTCACCTTGTTGGCGGAATTCTCGGCGCAATCCTCCTCGGATTCTTCGCAGACACAAAGGTCAACTCACTTGGTTTCGACGGCATCTTCTTTGGCGGCGGTGCTGACTTGTTGATCGACCAACTTGTTGCACTTGGAGCCACCATCGTGTTCTCCTTCGTGGTCACCTGGATCATTGCGAAAGCAATTGATGCAACAATCGGTCTACGCGTCAATACAGAAGACGAACAAGTCGGTCTTGACCAAAGCCAGCACGCAGAATCTGCGTACCAGTGACACATGTACCTCAATAAGAAAGGCAAAATGAAGACATGAAGCTCGTAACAGCAATTATCAAACCCTTCAAAGTGGACGACGTGAAAGAAGCACTGAAGGGTGCGGGCGTACACGGCATGACCGTTTCTGAAGTGAAAGGGTTCGGACGCCAAGGTGGTCACACAGAGACCTACCGCGGCTCCGAGTACCAAATCGAATTTGTTCCAAAAATGAAGATGGAACTCGTCATTGACGACGCCGATGTCGACCGTGTGGTGGACGCCATTGTTCGTGCAGCAAGCACCGGCAAGATTGGCGACGGCAAGGTATGGGTCACCAGCGTGGAGCAAATTGTCCGTATCCGCACAGGCGAACATGGAGCCGCAGCCATCTAAGCCCTAGTCTCGTCATATGACGATGACCCCAGATGCCCCCGCCAAGGCCGAACGTTGGACAGCCCAGTGGAAAGAGCTTTACGAAGAAGTAATTAACACTGGGCTGTGCACGGGTTGCGCTGGTTGTGTGGTGACCTGCCCTCACGACGTGATCGGTTACGAACACGAAGAGGGAAAGTACAAGCCCTTCCATCTCGAAGAAGAACTTGGTCTCGACAATTGCCTTCATGGCGAGAAGGGATGCACCACGTGCACCCGTGCGTGTCCACGTTTCCGCACATGGGAGTCTGCTGCGAACAAGCACCTGTTTGGTCGCGATCGTGAAGACGATGAGATGGCTGGTATTTGGGAACAGCTTCTTCTCACCCGTGCCACCGACAAGACCCAACACGAAAAAGGTCAAGATGGTGGTTTTGTGACTGCGATGTTGTCGTGGTTAATGGACAACAACTACATCGAGGGTGCACTTGTCAGCGGCGTTGAAGACGACGATAAGTGGAAGGCAAAGCCAGTTCTTGTACAGAACAAGGAAGAGGTTCTTGCCACTGCCGGCTCGCGCTACACCTACTGCGCCAACCCACTCGCCTTGCGTGACGCAAAGGAAAAGGGCCTCACCAAACTTGCGCTCGTTGGAATGGGTTGTCAAGTGTCGTCACCACCAGTGATGTGGGATCGCAAAGCAGGAAAAGTTTCAAAGCCATTCCAGTTCAACATTGGACTGTTGTGTAGCAAGACATTCGACGACGCTATCTTCACCGAACTCTTCGAGCCAAAGTACGGCTTGAAGAAAGAA
>JBIIJW010000082.1:0-6438 GCA_044233525.1 Ilumatobacteraceae bacterium
AAGCATGAGCCTTCAGCCAACGATTGGCGCGCGTCGCCGATTGTTGCGAGAGCGAGTAATCAAGGCTGTCTTGGCCACAATGGCCGGCTTAACTGTGGTGACGTCAGTGTTGATTGTTGTGGCTTTGGTACGGCCCGCCATCACATTTTTTCAAGAAGTTCCCTTCACCGAGTTCATTGGTGGGGTGGATTGGAAACCACTTTTTAAGCCGCCGCACTTTGGTGTGTGGTCCATCTTTGTTGGGTCATTGTGGGTTGCAGCGATTGCATTAATAGTTGCCATCCCGCTCGGACTTGGTGCAGCGTTCTTCCTTAGTGAATACGCGTCTCCACGAGTGCGCTCGATTGTGAAGCCCATCTTGGAAGTGTTGGCTGGAATTCCCACCGTCGTTTTTGGCTTCTTCGCATTGAACTTCGTCAATCCAAACCTTGTGGCGAAACTGTGGCCTGTTGGCGATGTTGGTACCTACAGCGTTCTTGCAGCAGGTCTTGTTACGGGAATCATGATCTTGCCAACTGTGGCATCACTGGCTGAAGACGCCATGGGGTCGGTTCCCGATGCCTTGCGTCAAGGCGCATATGCGTTGGGTTCAAACCGCCGTGAAGTCTCGACATCTGTGGTGTTCCCCGCAGCGTTGTCTGGAATTGTTGCGGCCATCGTGTTGGCCGCATCGCGTGCCATCGGCGAAACCACCATCGCTCTCCTTGCAGCTGGAAGCAAGGCCCAGTTGTCGCCTAACCCTGGCGAAGAAGGTCAAACAATGGCTGGATTCATTGGGTTTGCAGGTATCGGTGACCAAGCAACGGGAAGCACTGGTTACAAATCAATTTTTGCTGTTGGCGCCTTGTTGTTCATTGTGACTTTGGTATTGAACATTGCAAGTATCCGAATTGTTCGTCGCTTTAGAGAGGTCTACGAATGACCGCTATCACTCATTTACGCGCGGAGAAAACACCATCACGTTCGGCGAAAGATCTTGTTTTCCGCATCTTCATGTTTGCCGGAATTGGAATTGCTCTCGGTTCGCTAGCAACACTTCTTGCAAATGTCATTATTGAAGGTGCACCACGATTGTCGTCAGATTTGGTGCAGAACATGCCATCGGCGCGACCACGGCGAGCCGGAATTCAATCTGCGATTTTTGGCTCTTTGTGGGTTGTGATTACGACTGCTGTCATCAGTCTTCCCACTGGGATTGGTGCTGCAATTTATTTGGAAGAATTCGCTCGTCGTGACCGTTGGTATAACCGACTCATCGAATTAAATGTGCAGAACCTTGCTGCGGTTCCCTCTGTGGTGTTCGGCATCTTGGGGCTTGCGTTCATTAAGCGCGGACCTCTTGGTCTTGGGTCAACAGTTCTTACCGCTGCACTCGTGCTCTCCATGTTGGTGTTGCCAACAGTGGTGATTGTGTCGCGCGAGGCCATACGTGCTGTCCCAGACAGTTTCCGTCAAGGCTCATTGGCGCTTGGTGCAACAAAGTGGGAGACAGTCCGTCACCAAGTCTTGCCGAATGCATTCCCCGGCATCTTGACGGGCACCATCCTGTCTGTGTCGCGTGCTCTTGGTGAGTCTGCACCGTTGTTGATGCTTGGTGCACTCACTTTCATTACGTTCAATCCAACCGGGCTCGACAGTCAATACACCGTCCTTCCAATTCAAATTTTTAGCTACATCAGCAGTGCAAAACAGGAATTCAAGCCACTAGCTGCGGCGTCCATTGTTGTACTGCTTGTTGTGCTGTTGGCTCTGAATGCGGCCGCAATTTTCTTCCGAAACAAATTTCAAAAGCGCTGGTGATTATGGAAACTCAAAACGTTGATCAATCGAGCCAGGATGATGCAAAGTCTTCGGACAACATCGTCTTGACAGCAAAAGACCTCTCAGTCTTCTACGGTGAGTTTCGTGCTGTTCGCGATGTGAACTTAGAAATTCGTCGCGGCGAGATCACTGCGTTCATCGGCCCATCGGGTTGCGGCAAGTCAACGGTGTTGCGTTGCTTCAATCGCATGAACGACCTCATTCCTGGTGCGCGTGTTGAAGGGGCCGTTGAGTACCACGGCATTGATTTGTACGGAGACGAAGCTGACGCTGGTGAAGTACGTCGACGTATCGGCATGGTGTTTCAACGCCCCAACCCTTTTCCAAAGAGTATTTACGACAATGTCGCCTACGGCGCCCGAGTGAATGGCATCCGAAAGAAATCAGAACTTGATGCAATTGTTGAGAAGTCACTTATTGGTGCGGCGTTGTGGGACGAGGTGAAAGACCGTCTCGACGCATCTGCCATGGGCATCTCTGGCGGCCAGCAACAGCGTCTGTGTATCGCTCGATCCATTGCAATTGAGCCAGAGGTCCTTCTCATGGACGAACCCTGCTCGGCGTTAGACCCCATTGCAACTGCGCGCATTGAGGACCTCATGCAGGAGATTAAACAGCAGTACACCATCGTGATTGTGACCCACAACATGCAGCAGGCCGGACGTGTGTCCGACAGCACAGGATTCTTTACAACTGAGGTAAATTCTGAAAGTGACCGTCGAACTGGTGTCTTGGTGGAGTTCAATAGCACTCAGAAGATTTTCTCTCGGCCAGACGACAGTCGAACTGAGGCTTACATCACTGGAAGGTTTGGCTAATGGACGAATTACGTAAAGGCTTTCATCACGAGCTAGACGAAGTTCGTACCGACCTTGTTCGTCTTGCCGCAGCTGTCATTGAAGCAATTCCGCGCGCCACGGCCATCTTGTTGAATGGCGATCTCGATGGTGCAAACGCGCTCATCCGTCACGATGATGAAATTGACGCGTTATCCATTGAACTTGAAGAGCGTTGCTACCAACTTCTGGCACTGCAGGCACCTGTTGCGGGAGACCTGCGCCAGTTGGTTGCCATTGTGAAGATGGTGGCCGATATTGAGCGTTCTGCGGATCTCACTGTCAACATTTGCAAAGCGGCTCGCAAGATTTACGGCCACGACCTCGACCCACGTATGCGTGGGCTTATTGGTCGAATGAGTGAGCAGGCCCAACAGTTGTTCTCTGCCGCTTTGGAGTCTTTTGAGGAAAACGATGCTGCCAAGGCGGCTGCAATTGACGACATGGACTCATTCCTCGATGGGTTGCAGCGCGAGTTCGTTCGCACCATTTTTGAAAGCCACGCTGATACCAAGATTGATTTGCAAGTTGCCATTCAGATGGCCATGGTGGCGCGCTTTTACGAGCGCATCGGCGACCACGCAGTGAACATCGGTGAGCGGGTGCAGTACTTGGTGACTGGCTGGCTGCCAGAACACAAAGGTGCCGAACGGTTCAGGTCTGGTCGTGACGACACGGGCGAGTATCCAACAATCAGTCCGCGGCCCTAGAGAACACGCTTACTTGAGATTGACACTGTGAATCAACTGCTTGCACTCCTTGCGGTTATCGGGTGGATAGTCGCTCTCGGAGCAGTGAGAACCGCGTCTCGAGAGCGTAAGGAACGAGCTCTTCTTGAGTTGAAACCAAGTGTCAACGAACAATTGCCGGTGCTTCCTGTTGACGCAATTTTGGATGCGTTGCCGTTGGGTGTCGTTGTCGTGAATTCAAACGGCCGGGAACAATTTCGAAATGCTGCGGCTCGAGATTCTTCGGTGGCGCGACATGAAGTTGTTCTGATCGACGCAGTCATTGAGCGCTTGGCTCGCTCTGCTGTGGCAGGAGAGGCTGCAACCGAGCAAATGGAATTGGTTGGTCCGCCAGTCAGAGTGCTGGTGGTGAGCGCTATCCCGTCAACAAGTACTGGTGCGGTCATCACGGTGGAAGACATCACCGAGCGATGGCGCCTCGATCAAGTACGAACAGACTTTGTTGCAAATGTAAGCCATGAATTGAAGACTCCTGTTGGTGCTATTTCAGTTCTCGCCGAGATTCTTGAAGGCGAGATTGAGGACGAGACAGCGAAGAATCTCGTACGGCGCATGGTGATGGAGAGTCATCGAATGGCCAGCACGATTGACGATCTACTCGAACTCTCTCGCATTCAATTGGGCGGCGAGATGACATTTTCACCAGTTGATGTGAATGAGGTTGCAGCAGAAGCAATTGAGCGCTCACGTCCATCAGCGCACAAAAACAAAGTGTCCGTGCAACTCATGCGCAGTGATTCCGATTGCACAATTTCAGGCGACCGTTTTCAGATTTTGTCCGCGGTGGGCAACTTGGTGGACAACGCCATTAAGTACAGCGAAGAAGATGGCGAAGTCACTATCTCCGTTGTGAGCCAGGGGGACGTCGTAGTTATCAACGTGGTGGACCGAGGAATCGGTATCCCTGTGGCCAGCCTGGACAGAATTTTTGAACGTTTCTATCGAGTGGATCGAGCTCGAAGTCGAGACACGGGTGGGACTGGTCTTGGTCTCGCCATTGTTCGTCACGTCGTCACCAATCATGGCGGCGAGGTAAACGTGAGGTCACGAGAAGGTGAAGGATCAACGTTTTCACTGTCTTTGCCACGTCAACGGCCCATCGCTGACGGCACCATAGATACCAATGATGAACGAGCAATGGATCATGGCTAGTCCAACGATTTTGGTGGTGGAAGACGAAGAGTCTTTTGTGGAAGCTCTGAAGGTCGGGCTAAAGCGGGAAGGCTTCCGTGTGGAGATTGCGCGTGATGGTGTGCAAGCCCTCGAGATGTTTGACATCGTGAAGCCAGATGTCATCTTGTTAGACATCATGCTTCCCCGCATGTCAGGAATTGATGTCTGTCGTCAACTGCGCAAGAAGACATTGACTCCGATCATCATGGTCACCGCAAAAGGCGCCGAAATTGACACTGTTGTTGGTCTCGAAGTCGGAGCAGACGACTACGTCACAAAGCCTTATCGGATGCGGGAGCTCACAGCACGAATTCGCGCCGTCCTTCGTCGCGTGCCATCCGACAGAACAGATCGCGGTGGTGAACTGTCGTCTGTTTCTTTGGTGGTTGGTGATGTTGCGTTGGACCCCGATGAGCACAATGTTGTGATTCGCGGTGAAACTCACAAGTTGCCATTGAAGGAGTTTGAGTTGTTGCACATTTTGCTGGCAAATGCAGGTCGAGTTCTGCCGCGCGATGTTCTGATTGATCGCGTGTGGGGTAGTGATTACGTGGGCGACACCAAGACACTCGATGTGCATATCAAGCGTCTACGCACCAAGGTGGAAGATGATCCAGCCCAACCGTCTCGAATTGTCACCATTCGAGGACTTGGATACAAATACGAGAAGTCTCGTTCGGCGTAGTATCGCTCCGTGGCAACACGGAAAAAAGTGACAGCAAGACCCAGCACAGGGTTGCCACCTCCAACGCCTATTCGTCGACTTGGTCGTGTTCATTCACTCATGGTGGCTGGTGAGGCGGCAATGACCATCGCCCTTGCGGATTCGTTGTTTCTCTCGGTCTCACCGGATGCGGCCAGAAGCAAAGTCGTGTTGTTCTTGGCCGTCAGCATGGCTCCGTTCATCATTGTGGCCCCATTTGTTGGACCAATGATTGACCGTATTCGTGGTGGCCAGCGAATGGTGGTCATTGCAGTTGGTCTCTTACGAGCATTGGTGCTGGTGGGGATGACTCAAGTTCTTGATTCATTCACCCTGTTCCCATTGGCTTTTTCGGCACTCATCCTTTCCAAGACATATGCCATTTCAAAATCGGCCATCATTCCCACCATCATCAACGATGATGATGAGTTCGTTGCTGCTAACAGCAAACTCGGCCAGATTGCTGGCATCACTGGCTTTGTAGTTGCTGTTCCTGCTGGTTTATTGCAACTAATTGATGCACGACTGTGCTTGGGATTAGGAGTCATTGCGTACTTGTTTGCATCGTTGAATGCGTATCGCTTACCAAAGACTGTGATTGCTGCGAAGCCAGCTGAAAAACTTGAAATTGAAGAACTGCATTCGCCTGAAGTGCTTCGTGCAGCAATCGCAATGCGTGTCTTACGCGGAACAGTTGGATTCAATTTTTTCCATTTGGCGTTTTGGCTTCGCGGTGAAACAGCTGGAACTCTGTGGTTCGGGCTTGCAATTTCGTTATCCGGCCTCGCAACACTTGGCGCAAACTTCGTTGGTCCGCATGTGCGGCGTCGAATGCGTGAGCAGTGGATGATGGTAGGAAGTATGTGCTTCGTCGGGGTTGTTGGAGTTATCGCAGCATTTTCTGGTCGCATCGTTGCTGGTATCGCGCTCGCCGCGTCCGTGAATGCAGCCGCTGCCATCTGTCGTTTGGCATTTGAATCAGTCGTTCAGAGAGGTGCGCCGGATGCAAACCGCGGCCGCGCATTTTCAAAGTTCGAAACTCAGAATCAAATTGCGTGGGTTATCGGCGGACTCATTCCTGTCATCTTCAGTCCAGCAGGATGGTTTGGATTTGCGTGTATGGGCGCCATTGGATTAGCGGGAGCACTTCTGTACT
>JBIIJW010000083.1:0-6338 GCA_044233525.1 Ilumatobacteraceae bacterium
GATTACTTTGCGCACTCAGCAATTTGCCGTGCGCCAAGAACGTTGGTACCGCCGTGACCCACGAATTCACTGGGTGCAAGTACAGAACGACCCAATTGCAGAAGTCACCCCTGTGGTGCTGGCAACAGTGGGATAGTGTGCGCGCAATGATCGTTCATCTCTCCAAACACCACGGGCTTGGTAACGATTTCCTCGTGTACAACATCACGCAGGGCGACACGGGTGTGGCATGGAGTGAACTCGCCATTCGATGGTGCGCACGTTCGACTGGTATCGGCGCCGATGGCTTGTTGTTGCTTGGGATTGACGGCAAGCATCTGTCGATGAGGCTGTTCAATGCAGATGGAAGTGTTGCTGAAATGAGTGGCAATGGAATTCGATGTCTTGTGCAAGCTGCGCACCACACACTGGGCGGAAAGATTGGAGACGTCTACGAGGTTGATACCGATGCAGGCCTGCGCACTGCCGAGGTCATTGCGAGCGATGGTCACACAATAGAGATTCGCGTCGACATGGGGCCCGTCAGCGACGTCCCCGAACCCGAGAATTGGGCCGCGCTGGAATGTGATCCGATGCGGCCCGTACGGCACGTGTCTCTTGGCAACCCTCATTCCGTTGTTGGTGTCGAAGATGTATCAATGGTTGACCTCAAGCGTCTTGGCGAACTGGTTCCGCAGGTCAATCTCGAAATTGTTGAACCGGGTCCTGGTGTTAACGCCATCACCATGCGCGTTCACGAACGCGGTGCCGGAATCACGCGCGCATGCGGCACAGGTGCTTGCGCCGCAGCAGAAGCAGCTTTGGCGTGGGGAATTGTGCCATCGAGTGTCGACGATGTCGTCGTGCATATGGATGGAGGAATCGCTCGTGTTCGCATCACCTCCGACCGGTGGGCGGTGCTGACTGGGCCAGCCACATGGGTTGGCACGGTGACGGTGGACGTGTGAGCAATCCGTATCAGGAGGCCCTTGGCCAGACACTCATCGAGCGTTCGTTTCGCGAACGAATTGTGCTGGTGGGCGTCACACTTGCGGGACATACAGATGAAGAGACCGAAGAAGGTCTTGATGAGTTGTCGTTACTCATTGACACGGCGGGCGCTGACGAAGCTGCACGTGTTACACAACGTAGAGACACTCCAGACCCAGCGTTTTACATCGGCAAAGGAAAAGTGGATGAGTTGCGCGAAGTCTGTTTGGCAATAGACGCAGACACGGTGGTGTTTGACAATGAATTGTCACCGGGACAGCAGTACAACCTCGAGCGCGCACTGGGTCGTACGGCGCTTGACAGAACCGCAGTCATCCTCGACATCTTCGCCCAGAATGCTCATACCCAAGAAGGTAAGGCGCAGGTGGAGTTGGCCATGTTGCGTTATCGCCTTCCTCGTCTGCGACGTGGTGCAAAGGCGGGGTTGTCACAGCAGGGTGGCGGCATTGGCACACGTGGTCCAGGTGAAACGCGGTTGGAAGTAGATCGTCGACGCATCATGCGCCGTATTGAAAAACTTGAACGAGATCTCAAAGATTTACAGCGCACCAGAATGACGCAACGAAAAGGCCGCAGTCGAAGTGGTCTCGCCTCGGTTGTCATTGTGGGCTACACGAACGCCGGTAAATCAACCTTGTTGAATTCGCTCACGCGTGCAGGAGTGCTTGCCGAAGATCGATTGTTTGCCACCCTTGATCCCACCACGCGACGCCTGTCGTTGCCTGGTGGTGAACCGGTCCTTCTGACCGACACGGTCGGATTTATTCGACAACTTCCGCACGGTCTCATTGAGTCTTTCAAGAGCACGCTTGAAGTGGCATCTGAAGCCGACATGTTGGTGCATGTGGTCGACGGAAGTTCAGTTCATCCAGAGCACCAAATCACCGCGGTGCGAGAAGTGCTTGCCGAGATTGGTGCTGATTCGGTTCCGGAGTTCATTGTGTTTAACAAAGCAGACATGCTGGACGATCACGGAGCATCGTTAGTGGAGGAGTATCAGGGGTCCGTGGCAGTGTCTGCACTCACTCATCAGGGAATCAATCTTCTGTTGCGACGACTGGCGGATCGGATGCGTGCCATCAGTCGCATTACGGAGTTACTGGTGCCGTTTGAACGAGGCGACATTGTGGCGTCGGTTCATCGAGAAGGCGAAGTGGTGTCAATTGAAGAAGCTGAGACGGGTCTTCGAATTCGAGCTCGGTTGTCAGAGGCGTCGGTGGGTCGACTGCGTGAGTTCGTTGTGAGCGTGGCCAATGGTGGAAACTTAGAGAACCATGGCTGAGCACAACAGAGATCTTGTGGGATTTGTCCCGCCGCCATATCCCTTCGATCGCTTGGATGCGTTTCAAAAAATCGCGGCCGACCATGACGGTGGAATTGTTGACTTGTCCATTGGGACTCCATGTGATCCACCGCCAGACGCAGTGGTTGCAGCATTAAGCCAGTCGGGGTCTGAACGCGGCTACCCCGCATCAATTGGAACCGAAGCATTGCGTCGATCTATTGCGCGCTGGATGGGTCGCCGATTCGCCATCGACGTTCCTGTCTCACGTATTGCGGCCTGCATTGGTACGAAAGAATTCGTTGCCACAACCCCGCAGTACATGAAACTGCGCCGCCCGAATCGTGACACGGTGATCTATCCAGCCATCGCGTATCCCACTTACGAAATGGGCGCTCAATTGGCTGGCTTGCGCGCATTGCCTGTGCCGATGAACGCAGAAGGCCATATGGACTTCGCATCGCTCTCCCAAGACGACATTGACAGAGCATTGATGGTGTGGGTGAATAGCCCCAGTAACCCCACGGGCGGACTAGACGATCTGAAGTACGCAGCAAACTGGGGGCGCAAGAACAACATTCCCATTTTTAGCGACGAGTGCTACACCGAATTCACCTGGTCAACGAGTGCGCAATCCATCTTGCAGCACGGACTCGACGGAGTTGTTGCAGTTCACTCATTGTCGAAGCGATCAAATCTTGCTGGTGTCCGCGTTGGTTTTTATGCCGGCGATGCAGAGATTGTCGATTACTTAAAAGAAGTGCGTAAGCACGCAGGTTTCATGGTTCCTGGGCCTGCTCAAGCGGCAGCAGTTGCTGCTCTTGACGATGACGCACACGTTGTTGTTCAGCGTGATCGATACAAATCGCGTTTAGAGATGATGGCCACAACTTTGTCGAAATGGTCGGGCATTGACATTGCGCTGCCGGATGGCGGTTTCTATTTGTGGTTCCCCGTGGCTGATGCATGGGCCTTTACAGAAAAGTTGGCACGAGAGGGTGGCGCACTCGTGAGCCCTGGTGACTTCTATGGCCCAGATGGTGCAACGTTTGTTCGCGTTGCAGTCGTGCAACCAGACGCCAAACTGTCACTGGTTGCACAACGTTTGCGTTAATGGCTCTCTACGAGAGCTTCATGAACATCTTTTCGACTTCTTCAATGGAGTAACCATTGGCAGAGGATTCTTCCGGGTTCTGTAGACAATGGGTGAGCCCTGAAGCAAGCATGCGAAATCCCACTTGTTCCATTGCTTTTGTCACTGCGGCAATTTGAGTCACGATGTCTCGGCACTCACGTTCTTCTTCCAGCATGTTTTGGATTCCGCGGACCTGGCCTTCAATGCGGCGTAGTCGAGTGTGAAGATCTGCCTTGACGTTGTCTTCAATTTTCATCATTAGCCCTTTCGGCGTCCAAAGAGTCCGCGCTTCCCTGTATTGCTAGCAGGTGCGTGTTCACGGCAGGAGCAACGATCGGATTTGGCCACATGGCCAAGTACTTGTTCCACGTGGGCTCCGCAGCCAGCCCATGATGGGCGACCGCACTTCTTGCATGTCACTTGTCTACACATACCCCATAGGGTATCATGGTCACCGACAAAGGAGTCGCCAATGTTTTTCCAGCAGTACTACCTCGAGTGCCTGTCTCATGCCAGTTACATGGTGGGGGACACAGCCGCAGGGAAAGCAGTTGTTGTCGACCCGCAACGCGACATTCAGCAATATCTCGACGATGCAGCGGCTCATGGTCTCTCCATTACCCACGTCATTGAGACTCACTTTCACGCCGACTTTCTTTCAGGTCACTTAGAACTCGCTGCGGCAACGGGCGCAGTCATTGTGTATGGGCGTGCGGCAGAAGGTCGTGTGGAATTTGATGCCACGTATCTCGACCACAGCGACCGCATCTCGCTCGGAACCGTTGATCTTGAAATTCTCAGCACTCCTGGTCATACGCCAGAGAGCATCAGCGTTGTTGTTCGAGAGAAAGGCCCGTCAGACACCCCCTATGCCGTTCTCACGGGCGACACATTGTTCATTGGCGACGTGGGTCGTCCAGACCTACTGGTATCCGTTGGGGTGACGGCAGACGATTTGGCGCACGACTTGTTTTCGTCTCTGCATGACAAGTTATTGAAGTTGCCCGATTCCACATTGGTGTATCCCGCGCACGGTGCTGGTTCATCATGTGGCAAACAGCTGTCAACCGAGACCGTGTCAACAATTGGTGAGCAACGTCGCACCAATTACGCACTTGCACCAACGGTGATTGACGATTTTGTGGAGATTGTGACCGAAGGTCAAAACGTTGCGCCGTTGTATTTCCCATTTGCAGCCAATCGCAACCGCCAAGATCGCCCGTTGCACGACGACGACACGCCGGTCATTGAGTTGTCATTACCTGAAGTCCTCAGGCTTCAACAGAACGGAACGGTCATCATCGATTCACGAGACGACCTCGCTTTTGCTGCGGGCCACATTCGTGGTTCGGTGAATGTGGGTCTTGGTGGTCGATTCGCAGAGTATGTGGGCGAAGTGATGACCCCAGGAACATCAATTGTTCTCGTGACTGATGCAGGCAAGGAACAAGAGTCACGCACACGTCTGGCACGTATTGGATTCGACAATGTTCTCGGGGCACTTCGCAACCCCATCGCCACGATGATGCAGAATCCAGACCACGTCGACAAGTTGTCGCGACTCTCGGTGGAATCCTTGGCCGAACGGATGGCGTCGGTGCGAGACCTCGTGGTGATTGATGTGCGTAATGGAGGAGAAACAGCACTGGGCATGCTGCCAGGCGCACGCAATATTCCGTTACCAGCGTTGTTGAACGAGATTCCGTCTCTTGATCAAACAGTTCCAGTTGTTGTGAATTGCGCAGGTGGTTACCGTTCGGCCATTGCATCAAGTCTGTTGAAGTCGCATGGCTTCACGGATGTGTCGGACCTCATCGGCGGCTACAACGCATGGGCAACAAGCAATATTCCTGTGTCATTGCCGCATATTGCAGTCACCGATGTGATGTCGAGAGCTGATGCTGTGTTATTGGATTGTCGCGAACAAGATGAGTGGGATGACGCACATATTGATGGCGCAGTGCACATTCCCATGATTCAGTTACCAGAGCGTCTCAATGAACTAGACACCACCAAAGAAATCATTTGTGTCTGTCGTAGTGGAAATCGATCTGGAAAAGTAGCGGCGTGGCTGTTGAATAACGGACATCGCGCAATGAATATGACCGGCGGAATGCTGGCCTGGAAAGAAGCAGGATTACCTGTTACTTGAGTGAACGCATCACGGTGACAACTTTGCCAAAGACCGTGACTTCATCGGATGAAAACTCCATTGGCTTCATTGATGAGTTAGCTGGTACCAAGGTGACACTGTTGCCTGACTTCTTGAAAGTCTTGACGGTTGCTTCGTCTCCTGGAATTCCTGCAACAACAATGTCTCCGTTGTCGGCCACTTGTTGCTGACGTGCCACAACAAAGTCGCCATCCAAGATGCCGGCTTCGATCATGGAATCTCCACGAACGCGCAACATAAACAGGTCGCCTTCGCCGGTGAAATCGGTGGGAAGAGGGATGAGGTCTTCCACGTTTTGCTGAGCCAACACATTGGTGCCTGCAGCGACATCGCCAATGAGAGGGACATGTCGTGATGGACGGCGCTCCATGGCGACTTCTGAGTTGGTGTCGAAGCGCACTTCAATGGCGCGGGGCTTGGTGGGGTCTCGTCGCAGGAAGCCCATCTTTTGAAGGGTGGCCAGGTGGTTGTGCACCGTGGAGGGGGAGTTGAGGCCAACGGCTTCGCCAATCTCGCGCACGCTGGGCGGGTAGCCCCGATCTTGCATGCTCTTTTCAATGACATGGAGGATTTGGCGCTGGCGTTCGGTGAGGGCTTCAGACATAGAGGAGAGCGTACAGGTGTTCGGGGCGAAGGTCAAACACCTGTTCGTGGAACAAATGTTCGTCTAGGGGTTGACACCGAACACTTGTTCGGGCAAACTGACGAACACCCGTTCGCTACGGTGACAACCACATAGACCGCCCGGTCCCAAACCC
>JBIIJW010000085.1:0-6237 GCA_044233525.1 Ilumatobacteraceae bacterium
AGCCCTCGCCTTCGCGTCCGTACACACGATGCAGTTCCTGAAAACTGCCAACATTGCCTTCAATATCGACATATTGAGTGTCATCAAGGGTGGATCCACCCAATTCAATGGCTTCGGTGAGCACATCTGTGATGCACATAGCAAGACCATTGATGGTGCGTCTTGAGAGAGAATCCACAGGGCGATTCCAACGCATTTTCATCCGATGCAAGATCTCATCGGCGTAGATGTTGCCAATTCCGGCCACAACATGCTGGTTCAACAACAAAGGTTTGATCGCACCGCGACGTCCGCGTAGGCGATGCGCAAGTACATCTCCGTTGAAGACATCAACAATGGGGTCAGGACCGAGGCGAGCCAACTCGGGCAACACTGAGCTCTCATCTCGAGGGTCATACACCACTACTTCACCGAAGGTACGCGGGTCGACAAACCACATCTCATCTGACACACCATCACGCGTAGACAACGTGCAGATCACATGAGTATGCGGTGGCCTGTCTGTTCCAACAGGTTCCACCAAAACGCGACCGCTCATTCGCAAGTGGATCATCATGACGTCGCCAGACTGCAGATCGCACAACAAATATTTTCCACGTCGACGAGCCGCAACGACCGTGTTGTTTTGCAAACCGTGAGCAACTGCTTCTTTCCCAACGCGACGCACCGAACGCTCACGCCCGATTTCAACGGAGAGAATTTTCCGACCAACAACTCGTTCCGCTATTCCGCGCCGAACTGTCTCTACTTCTGGCAGTTCAGGCATCGCGAGAATCAGACAACGTGCCACACGCCTCTACTGCGGCAGCTTGCTCTGCGGCTTTTTTTGTTCGCCCAGTTCCACGGCCAGCAACATCACCGTTCACGTACACCGCCGTGGAAAACACGCGATCGTGGTCGGGCCCCTCGCCCTCGGTGACGTATTTGGGCGTCGTTAAACCTTGGCGCGCGCACAATTCTTGAAGCCTTGACTTCGCATCGAACATGTCCATCGTTGGAATTGCTTGTTCTAGCGACTCGGAAAACAAACGTTGCACTAATTCATATCCGGCGGTGGCGCCACCATCGAGATACACCGCACCAATTAGTGCTTCTAATGCATCCGACAAAATTGATGCCTTCTCGCGGCCACCTGCTGCATCTTCACCTTTGCCCAACATGATGAACTCGCCAATTCCCAAGTCGCGAGCGCGTTCAGCCAGGGCCTGCTGGTTAACAACACTGATTCGCAGGTCTGTGAGTTTTCCTTCTTGAACATCGTCAAGACGGCGAAACGCCATGTCGGCTACTGCCCAACCAAGAACCGCATCTCCCAGAAATTCAAGTCGTTCATTGGACGATCCCGAATTGTTTTCTGCCTGCCACGAACGATGTATCAGTGCGGTTCGCAGTAACTCAACATTGATGAACTGATATCCAATCCGCGCAGAGCATGCAAGGAATGCATCGTCGCCGACGCTGGTCATAATGGGTTACCCGTGCGCGCGAACGATGTAATCAACGGCATCTGCAACAGTCTTCAGTTCCGCCAAATCATCATCGTTGAATTCAAACCCAGTGAACTCTTGCTCTAACGAGTCGACTAACTCAATCAATGCAATGGAGTCTGCGCCGAGGTCATCAGCAAAGTTCTGTGTCTCACTGATACTTGCTGGGTCTATCTCAAGAATGTCTCCAAGGTGGTGACGAACTTTCTCAAGAACTGAGTTTCTGTCTACGGATGCCATGAGATTCCCCTTGTGCGACTTATGACTCGACAGTAGTGGCAGCAATTGCCGAACGAATGGCTCCGACCATGTCGGTATCCACCATTTCTTTTGCAACCTTGATGCCATTCAGCATTGCTCGCGCACTACTTGATCCGTGCGAAATGATGCAGACACCATCAACGCCCAACAAAATGGCGCCGCCAGTGGAATCTGGGTCGAATGTGTCGTACAACGGCAACAAGGCTGGCATTAACGATTTTGCTGCGTCTTTGTAATCGGGCTGAGCAAACGCCTCAAATAGTGCGCCAATAACTGTCTTCAATGCCCCTTCAAGAGTTTTCAACACAACGTTTCCGGTGAAACCATCTGTGACTACAACGTCGACATGATCGGTCATGAGGTCTCGGCCTTCAACGTTGCCGATGAAGTTGATGGCGGTTGATGCGCTGAGCAACTCGAAGGCTTCTTTGCGCAGTGTGTCGCCCTTGCCTGGCTCTTCACCAATTGATAACAAACCAACTCGCGGATTCTTCACGCCGAAACGTTGCGTGGCATAAACCGACCCCATGATGGCGAACTGCACTAACCACTCGGGTTGAACTTCTGCGTTTGCACCAGCATCGAGAAGAACCGTGGGTGTTCCCCCTGGCACAGGAATGGGTGTGGCAATCGCTGGACGCGCGACACCGGTGATGCGACCTAGGCGCAGCAGAGCACTGGCCATTGTTGCGCCAGTGTTACCCGCTGAAATCATCGCTGATGCTTTGCCGTCACGAACCGCTTCTGCTGAACGCACCAACGTGGAGTCACGCTTTTTGCGAACCGATTGAGCAGGATCGTCGTCCATCTCGATGACTTCGGATGCGACGAAAACGGGAAGTTCTCCGGCGCCCTCTAGACCTTCTGGGCCGACGAGAAGAACAGGAATCCCTGCTTCGGCTGCTTGATGTGCGCCGGCAACAATTTCACTTGGCGCACGGTCGCCACCCATCGCATCAACAGCGATTGGCAACATGAATCATCAACCCGTCGTTAGTCGACGTTGATGGCAACGCGACCCTTGTACCAACCGCAGGTTCCGCACACGGTGTGTGGCAACTTGGCAGCAGAGCAACGTGGGCAGGTGCTACGTGACGGCGCAGAGAGGCGCCAGTTGGAGGCGCGACGCATGCGTGTCTTTGATTTCGACTTCTTTTTCTTGGGAACGGCCACTGTGGTCTCCCTGTGTTAGCGGCAAATGCACCCGTTGTGGGGCTAGGTGATGATAGCCCGATTACGGCAAAAACTCACGGGGGCGGGTCGGGCAATTGCCCCTTCAAGCTCTCAAGCCCAGCCCAGCGGGGGTCGAGCACCGTGTTGTCGCATCCACAGTCCCCCTCCGAGAGGTCGTTTCCGCAGATGGGACAAAACCCAGGACAGTCCTCGCGACACAAGGGTCCGAGCGGGACGGCCAACAATAAATTCTCGCGGACCATGGGCAACAAATTGATTTGGTCGTTCTCGATGGCATAGGCCTCGGGATCGTCTGGAATCTGCTGGTACAACTCAGAGACCTGAACCGCCATTCGCTCGGTGAGTGGAGTCAAACATCGGCGGCATTCTCCTTGCCACGTTGCTGCCGCCGTCCCATTCACAGAGACACCGTTTGACAACGATTCCAGATGAAGCGCAATGTCAACAGGCTCGTTGGTGAGACGAGAATCGTTGAACTCAACATCTGCTGCTGCAACCGTGACCTGAACTTCTTTTGTTGTTCCCGGCCAGCGAAGAAGTTCAACAACGTTGACCAATAGCGGAGTCGCCACAGCGAAAACCTACGACAAGTCTTGGTCGAAGAAGCCGCCACCGTTTTGTTGTTCCACTGGTTCTTCTGCCTCTTGCGGAGGTTGCGAACCAATAGACAACTTCTGACGACCATTCGCCACCGTCTTTGACAAGCGATCAAGAAGAATTTCAAAACTTCCTAGACGATGGTCCAGGAAATCTTCCGTTTCATTCTTGAGGCGACGTGTTTCTTCTTCGGCTGCTTCAATCACTTGACGTGCGCGAGCTTCTGCGGCACGGACAACCTCAGTTCGTTGCACCATTCGTTCCGCATGTTGGCGCGCAGCACCGAGCAGCTCGTCGGCCTCACGCTTCGTTTTGTCTAAGAATTCTTGACGTTCCTTTAACATCCAGCGTGCTTGACGTATTTCTTCTGGCAGGCGAACAAGCGCATCTTCTAGCAATTCGATGATCTCGTCGCGATCGATGCGGGGTGTGCTGGACAACGGAACGCTTGGCGCCGTTGCAATGATGTCAATCGTGCGACGAAGAATGACTTCGCTTTCGCCAAGACGTGCCTGAATGGGAGCAGGCTGCGGAAACGAATCGTCACTGACGTCGTCAAAATCATCAAACGGCATTTTCTTATCTCCCTTGTGCGGACGCAAGAGCGGATGCGACAACTGATGGCACCATGGACGACACGTCTCCCCCATGAGCGGAAATGTCGCGAATGAATCGGCTACTCACATGACTAAGTCCTGGTTGGCACGGCACATACACGGTGCGCACGCCAGCAACAGCAAAGTTGGTATGCGCCATCTGCTGCTCAATTTCAAAATCACCTGGGGTGCGAAGCCCCTTCACAATGCACAGTGCCTTCACCGACGTGGCCGCGTCAACAGCGAGACCAGCAAATGCCTCCACCGTGACACCGGGCATGTCTGCGCAAGCGAGCCGCGCGATTCGGACTCGTTCATCAGTGGACAACACACCAGACGGCTTGTCGGGGTTATGCATGACGGCCACCACAACAGTGCCAAACAGTTCGGCTGCTTGGGCGATGACATCGAGATGTCCGTAGTGAATGGGGTCGAAACTCCCCGGGTACAAAACCGTGCTCATGTGCCCTCTACGGTATCGCTTTGTTCACCCATGGGTTGGAGAAATGCCACATGTGTGCGGCCATATTTCTTTGCACGTACCGTTTCCCAGCCATCAACTTCGACTATTTCGCGGTCTGACTCGAGAACGACAACGCGTGCCGTCACGTGGCGTAAGACCGAAAGCCAATCGGAGAATCCATACGGCGGGTCTGCAATGAATAGGTCACACTCGCCATGTTGTGGAACAGCACTTTTTACGTCCACGGACACAATGGAGCTTCGATCCGAAAGACCCAATGCTGAGATGTTTCGCTTCAAGACCTGTAGAGCTTCACGATCTTTTTCAATGAACGTGCAATGCGCAGCACCTCGCGACAAGGCCTCAATCCCCATGGCTCCAGTACCCGCAAAAGCGTCGACAACGATGGCGCCATCGACGACGTCAAGACTTCCTAACGCGTTGAATACTGCCTCACGAACTTTGTCGGTGGTGGGCCGGGTGGCATCTCCAGACGGCGACTCAATGCGTCGACCACGCAGGTCCCCTGCAACCACTCTCATACAAGGCAGACTACGGCGATGATTCAACCGAGCGAGACCACTATCTGCGTTGACTGCGGTGGCTTGTGCCATCTGGTGACTCCGCCGCGGGAAGACGGGGTGTGGGATGTGGGCGACATCGTTGCCTATCGGTGTCGTGACTGCAGGGATATGTGGTATTTCCCGTTAACAGAAGACGACACCGACGATCAGCCGAGCGACTAACTCACCCCTTATCGAGGGGGTCGAACTTGATACCAATTGCAGCGAGATTTGAAATCTTCGTTGGCAAGTGGTTAAGCCAGAAGTTGATGGCGAGACGTTTTGGGTCGCGAACAAAAGGCTTGTTGGATTCCACTGCATCAATTGTTCGACGTGCAATCTTTTCTGGCTGTGCGGTTGGAATCAATTGAAGTTTTTGAAAACGGCGGACCACTTTGTTGACAGATGCAGGAGCAGACTCCACTGCGTCCCACATGTCGGTATCGACGGGCCCAGGGGCAAGCACCGTGACGTTGACATTTGTTGCCTTCAATTCACGACTCAAACCATTGACGAAGTTCAAAATTCCAGCCTTTGTGCCTCCGTACACACTCATGCCTGGGAAACCTGCTGTTCCAGCAAGCGACGAAACGAAGACAAGGTGGCCCGTTCCGCGTTGCAGCATCCCGGGCAACACGTGTCGAGATAACAACAGCGGAACCTCAAAGTTCACGCGTGCAACTGTTCTGATTTCTCGCTCATCTTCGACAGCAAAAGCGGTTGTTGTTTCAAGACCAGCATTGTTGATGAGAACGTCGATTGGTCCATACTGACTTTCAATACGAGAGATCAATGTGTCGACATCGTGATCATCGGACAAGTCCACCACCATGTACGACCCACCAATTGATGCCGCCACTCGCTGCAGGGCTTCGCCATTGCGCGCAACGATGGTGACCTTGGCGCCTCGAGCAGCACATTCACGGGCCATGCGCTCACCAATTCCTCGCGATCCGCCCGTGATGAGAACGTGTTTCCCTTGAAGTTTCATGTCTCCCCCTTTCGAGACACCGTAGTTGGTGACCGCTTACGACTTAAACAAAAACTCCTCATCTTCTTCAGAGAAAATGAGATCT
>JBIIJW010000086.1:0-6218 GCA_044233525.1 Ilumatobacteraceae bacterium
AACTCGACAAGTGCACGATGTATAGCGGAGCATTGCCCGCAACACGTGCCAAGACGCCAGCGCGATGGACCGCTTCAGCCTCTAGTTCTGGTGGACGCGTGCGTGAATGGAAATCTGGCGTGATATTGCCGGCGGCAACGGCCTGCTCTACCAACACGTCGATGGCTAAACCATTTTCAGCGTGCACCATGGCCATCAATCCGGTGTCGGCACACAGTTGCAGTGCACGCAATATCTGACCATCATCAGAGAACAGTCGACCCGGGTACGCCATAAACAACTTGATAGACGCAACGCCCTCTCGTTCAATCAACGAACGAGTATCGACTAACGCTTGTTCATCCACTCCGCCAAGAATCTGGTGAAGCCCCCAGTCAATGACGGACTGTCCTTCGGCTTCAGCGAATCGTTTGCCGAAAGCATCTAGAACTTTTCCACCCTGGCGCTGTTCAGAGAAGTCCACCATCGCAGTGGTGCCACCATAGGCAGCAGCAATGGATCCGGACTCAAAAGTGTCCGACGAAACGGTGGTGCCAGTGTCGAGCTGCATGTGGACGTGTGCATCAACCCCGCCAGGCACCACCAAACAACCCGCAGCATCAATCACTACGTCGTCTGGGCCCGCGGGGATTCCACCAGCCGATCGCGGAACAATGCCAACAATCTCCTCGCCCACCATTGCAAGGTCTGCCTCAGCCCGGCCAGAGGCATTGACAACTGTTCCGTTAGTCACGATGGTACGCACAGGGCAAATCTAAACCGTCTCCGACCCGCTTGTGGTGCTAAACCGATATGTCGTGACAATCTCTCTTCCCTCTGGTTTTTCCTCGTACGTCACCAATGTGGGCGTGAAGGACGACAGTAAAGACTTCACCGTCGTTCTCGCTGTCGAAGGAGCAACGTCTGCTGGAGTCTTCACGCAGAGCAGATTTGCAGGACCATCGGTGGAAGTGTCTCGCCGTCACAACACTGGTCATGCACGCGCAGTTGTTGTCATTTCAAAAAATGCAAATGTTGCTAACGGCCCAGAAGGTCTTGCGCACGCCGAAGAAGTCACGCAACGAGTTGCGGACAAACTGGGGGTTGCATCAACTGAGGTATTCATTGCGTCCACCGGAGTGATTGGGCGTCTCTATCCCATTGACAAGATTCGTGCAGGCATTAGTGCATTGCCATCCGCACTCCCCTCCACCGATGCTGAAGATGTCGCGCGCGGAATCATGACCACCGACACGGTGCACAAAGTGAGCGAAGCTGCAATTCCTGGTTCCACGGCTCGTGTTGTGGGAGTTGCAAAAGGTGTGGGAATGATTGAGCCAAACATGGCAACTCTCATCGCCATGGTGTTTACCGATGCATCTATTGATGCTTCCTCGCTGGATGCAGTCTTTCGTCGCGTCATCAACAAGACTTTGAACTGCGTCTCTGTTGACACAGATACCTCCACCAGCGACACCGCGGTGATTCTTGCAAGCGGCACGGCAGGCCCAGTTGATGAAACGTCATTTGAACACGCGCTCACATCTGTGTTGCTAAATCTCACGAAGAAGATTGCCCGCGATGGCGAAGGCGCAGAAACTCTCATTGAAGTGCGCGTTGATGCTGCCCGAGATGAGGTGCAAGCAAAAACTGTTGCGAAGGCGATTGTTAACTCACCGTTAGTGAAAACCGCTGTTCATGGCGCCGACCCCAACTGGGGCCGAGTGGCAATGGCTATCGGCAAGTGCAGCGAGTACACCGACATCAACCAAGAAACAGTCACGATCCGATTTGGTTCACAAGAGGTGTATCCATCTCGCGTCAACGATGCGGGTCTTGCACAACTCAGTGAGTACATGAAGGGCGACGATGTGTTGATTCACGTGTCACTCAACACTGGAACAGCCGAAGCAACGGTGTGGGGCTGTGATCTCACCGATGGCTACGTGCGCATCAACGCCGACTACACCACCTGATTAGTTACCGCGTTTCAAAATAAGCAAACAGTTTCTCGCGGTAGGGCGCAATGCTTTTGTAGGTTGCCACATTCTCTGGAATCTTGTTCACCAAGTCGGCTATCTCATGCACTAGCGCGTAGTCGCGGTCCATAAAGTCCGACAGTTTCTCCACGTACGTGCGAATGGTGAACAAGATGGCGCCGGTGACGGGCAATCGTCGCAAGGTTTGCCATTCCACCCGAAACCACATGTCGGCTGCATCCATGTCTGGCGTTACGGGCGGAATATCTGGTTGGAATAGTGACGGATGGTTCGAGATTCCCCAGTTGATGCGCCACACCGGGCGATCGACTGATAACCGCATCAACATTGCATTCACTGGAGATGACAAATCGTCGTCATACCGAGCAACAGGCGCATGGATAGACGCCATTGATCCGCCCATTTTTTCCGACAATCGCCACCTGTTTGGCGAACACAACACTGCAGCACTTAATCGAGGCACACCATTTTCATCCGGCAACAAAACGCACAAATCGTCTGCAACAAACAACGCTGCATCAATCAGCGCATCTAGCCCAGTCTCGTTGGTGTACGCGCCATCGATGGTGGAGAGAACTCCAGCCGCCACCTCATCGCACGCTTCTTCGGCACCATCGATACACGCCACCACTTCCGTTGGGCGTTCACGCAACAAATCGCGTTTCATCTGAATGGTCAATGGCCAGTCGTCATCAACCGCCGACACCCACTGATGCACATCTAATGGCCGTGCACCAACGCGTAGTCGCGCAGCATCGGAAGCGCCGGGCAAATACTCAGAAGGAATCGCTACAGAACGACGAAACCCCGAGCCATTGCCCGGGGTTTCGCGTAAAAGTGGTTGCCGATCAAACGGCGTGAACGGATCGTTATGAAAAACGATGCTCACTTAGGCGGCATACGAATGCCACCGTCAACTCTGATGGTTTCGGCATTCATGTAGCTGTTAGTGACGCATTCCAACACCATTGATGCAAGCTGTTCTGGCTTGCCCAACTTCTGCGGGAAGAGAACACCTTTTTGCAACTGAGCCTTGAATGCTTCGCTCTGATCGCCAGAACCGTAGATCGGTGTGTCGATGAGGCCAGGAGCAACAGTGTTCACGCGAACACCAACTGCTGCGAGGTCACGAGCCACTGGCAAGGTCATTCCAACAACGCCACCCTTTGATGCCGAGTATGCGTTCTGACCAATTTGGCCATCGAATGCTGCAACAGATGCGATGTTGACAATTGCACCGCGCTCGCCATCTTCCAACGGCTCGGTCTGGCTCATTGCTGTTGCCGCGATACGAATGGCGTCGAAGGTGCCAACAAGGTTGATCGCGATGACCTTCTTGAACGCTTCAATGTTTGCTGCTGAGTCGTAGCTGCCGTCTTTACCGATGGTGCGCTGTGCCCAACCGATACCGGCTGAGTTCACGAGAACGCGAAGTGGCCCCATGGACTTTGCCATCTCCACTGCGTTGATGATGTCATCCGTATTGGTGACGTCCACAGCACAGAACACTGCGTTGCCAACTTCCTTTGCAAGGGCTTCGCCCTGCTCCTTCTGACGATCAAGGTCTGCAATAACGACCTTGGCCCCGCCCTGAGCGAGGAGACGAACGGAGGCTGCACCGATACCCGATGCTCCTCCCGTAACAATTGCGCTGACGCCTGAAATATCCATTCCGTCAGGCTACGCAACGATGTGGCGTTCCACCTAGCCCGAGGCAACTACCCAATGAAGCCCTGAGAGGCCGCAACTGCCAATGAATCCACGTAATCGTTCATGGGGTCGCCACTGTGACCCTTTACCCAGGTGAACTCAATGTTCCCGCGGGCATTCACCCTCTCGATGAATGGCTCCCACAAGTCGCGATTGGCAACTGGTTGGCGTTGAGAGTTCTTCCACCCGCGCTGCAACCAGCCTTTCCACCAGCCATCGTTGAAGCACTTCACGACATAGGTGGAGTCCGACACAATCACTAAACGACGTGGGTCATCAAAGAATCTGTTCACCGCGTCGAATGCAGCCATGACTTCCATTCGTTGATTAGTGGTATGCGACTCGCCACCGCTTGCGTGTTCAGACCCTCGTGGAGACACCGCCCACGCCCATCCACCGGGACCAGGATTCCCCGAACAGGCACCATCGGTATAAACCACCACAGTGTCGTCAGCAAATTCCATAACGACGATTGTTCACCATCTTGCGTCACCCGACACGCATTTACCCAAATTGGTGGGAGAATAAAGACGTGATTTTTGACGATTTCGTCCACCAGCTACCCGACACAGACCCAGGCGAAACGCAAGAGTGGCTTCAATCGCTAGATGCCGTCGTTGATGTTCATGGAAAGAACAGAGCTCAGTACCTTCTCGCACGACTGCTTGAACGAGCACACGACAAACAGGTCAGCTTCCCAGCCACGGTGTCAACGCCGTATGTCAACACCATCCCTCGCGAAGTTGAACCGTGGTTCCCAGGCGATGAACACATCGAGCGCCGCATTCGTGCATACGTACGTTGGAACGCAGCAGTCATGGTGACTCGCGCCAATTACACGTCTGAAGGAATCGGCGGTCACCTATCAACGTTCGCAAGTTCGGCGAGTTTGTATGAGATTGGTTTTAATCACTTCTTCCGCGGCAAAGACGATGGCCAACCTGGCGATCACGTGTACATCCAAGGCCATGCCGCGCCCGGAATTTACGCACGCGCATTCCTTGAAGGTCGACTCACTGAAGACGACTTAGATCATTTCCGTCGCGAAATTGGTCGTGGTGGCCGCGGACTCTCGAGTTATCCGCATCCACGCCTCATGCCAGACTTTTGGGAATACCCCACGGTGTCCATGGGTCTTGGACCACTCACCGCTCTGTATCACGCACGTTTCAATCGTTATTTGCAGAGTCGACAGATTGATGACACATCGCAAAGTCGCGTGTGGGCGTTTCTTGGTGACGGCGAAACAGATGAACCAGAAACACTCGGTTCTATTTCTCTTGCAGCACGCGAGCACCTCGACAACTTGGTTTTTGTTGTCAACTGCAACCTGCAACGTCTAGACGGCCCAGTGCGTGGCAATGGAAAGATTATTCAAGAACTTGAAGCAGTGTTTCGCGGGGCTGGATGGAATGTCATCAAAGTAATTCTCGGTTCGAAGTGGGACGATCTTCTCGCACGCGACGTCGACGGAGTGTTGCTGAACAAACTCAACTCCACTGTTGATGGCGAGTTCCAACGTCTCTCGGTTGAAAGCGGTGCATACATTCGTGAACACTTCTTTGGCCCAGACCCACGCTTGCGTCAAATGGTTGCCCATCTCACCGATGACGAGTTAGTCAACTTGCCACGCGGCGGTCACGACTATCGCAAGTTGTACGCCGCATACAAAGCAGCCGCAGACAATTTGGGATCCGGAAAACCAACAGCCATCTTGTGCAAAACCATCAAGGGCTGGACTCTCGGCCCACAAGTGGAAGGCCGCAACGCCACCCATCAAATCAAAAAGTTGAATATCGAACAGATGCGTGCGATGCGTGATCGTTTGCATCTACAAGAGGAAATTCCTGACTCTGTTCTTGAAAGTGGCGAACTTCCCTATTTCAAGCCATCACCAGACTCGGTGGAATACCAATACATGATGGAGCGTCGACGCGCACTCGATGGTTCGCTGCCAAAGCGTGTGCAATGGAACCGTCGACCTCTCACATTGCCTGCACCCACCGTGTTCGACGAATTCGCAAATGGTTCTGGTGAACAAGAAGTCAGCACCACCATGGCCTTCACACGTTTGTTGCGCAACTTGGCGCGTGACGACAACTTCGGACCGCGAGTTGTCCCCATCATTCCAGACGAAGCGCGCACGTTCGGTATGGATTCATTGTTCCGTGAATTCCATATCTACGCCTCACAAGGGCAGAAATATGAACCGGTTGATCATGATTTGCTGTTGTCATATGCAGAGTCGTCACAAGGCCAAATTCTCGAGGAAGGCATCACCGAAGCGGGCGCCATGAGCAGTTTCATCGCTGCAGGGACCAGCTATTCCACTCGTGGTGTACCAATGGTGCCGTTCTACACGTTCTACTCAATGTTCGGTTTTCAACGTGTTGGAGACTTGATCTGGCAAGCGGCAGATTCACGCACACGCGGATTCCTCATGGGTGCAACTGCAGGTCGCACCACCCTTATGGGTGAGGGTTTGCAACATCAAGACGGACACAGCCTTGTTCTCGCAAGCACTGTTCC
>JBIIJW010000089.1:0-6174 GCA_044233525.1 Ilumatobacteraceae bacterium
ATCGAGAAGGCGCACGACCGTACTTTGCCATGAGTCGACTCGGCGCGTCACACCATCGCTACCGCGTTCTGTGATTGCCACATACCAGTACCACGTGAGATAGAGCCCAGTTGCCAGAACAAAAACCGCCGACACTTTGTCGAAGAATCGGAAACTCTTCTTCAACGAATTCACAATGTTTACTTGAGCAAATGCAAGTGCAACGGTGAGCGCAATGACCAGTGAGGCCATTCCAATACCGTACAGACCGATACTGAAAACACCCGAAACAAATCCATGTCGTCCTACTGATCCGAACACGGCGGAAGTAACAAAACCAATTGTGCATCCGATTGATGCAATGGCATACGCAATACCAAAGAGAAACATATTGCGGTAGGTGCGTTCGCGTTGAATGGAAACATTTGGTTGAGCAATTCGTGGCTTCCAACCAGTCAACATCATGGCGCCCATCACCACGAGCGCAAGACCAATGACGAACGCAAAGTATTTTGAGTTGTCTCTTACTGCTGTTGTAAATGATTGCGTGATGACGCCAACAATGAGGAACAAGCCGACAAAACCGGAGGACACAGCAGATCCAACAAGAAGTGCGCGCCGTAAAGTCGCTGATGCAGATTCTTTTCGCTGTAATTCTGTTCCCAGGTAATAGATGAGATAAGTGGGGAGTAGTACAAACCCACATGGGTTCACCGCTGACATCACGCCAAGAATGAAGTTGTAAGCAAAATCGCCTTCAAGCGCAATCACTTGGTGACCCCAAGATTGTTGACGAGAGTTTTCTCGATGTCATTAAAGGTGAGTTCGCCAGCGTGAGTTTTGACGATGTATCCACTTGCATCAATAAAGAAAGTTGTTGGCATGGTTGTGACACCTGCTTTTGCCAACTGATCCCCATCGTCTAGGTAGTTTGCGTACTTGATTCCGTATTTTGTAAGGAATGCAGATGCGGATGCGGTGGTGTCATTGGGGTTGATTCCCACAAAACTCACCGAGGCCCCGTAGGTCTCTGCAGCTTTGGTCAACGCGGGCATTTCGCGCTTGCAGGGCTCACATGTTGAGAACCAGAAATTCACCACCATTGGTTTTCCCAGTGGGGTGATGGTGACGCCCGCACCAGACAGCACATCGGTGACGGGAACAAAGGCGAATTTTTTGCCTGTGTTGTTGGCGTTCGTACCAATGCCCGGGGTTTGTTCAACCCCGGGATTGGTGAGATTGGCGTCAACGTCGTCGGAGGATTGGCTGAGGGCCCACCCCCCGACGACGCTGACAAGTAGCACGATGGACAGAACCGCAACAACGACCTTTTTTCGGTTCCGTCCCATGTGCTTAGGCTACGAGATGCCGTGGGATCGGTACCTCTTCGATTGGTGTGACGGTGGTTCTCTTTACTGCAGGGCGTCCGCGTGGCCGGCGCACGGCCACCACACGCCCCATCTCTAGTTGCTCTCCGCCCCAGACACCCCACGGCTCCTCTCTCTCGAGGGCTCCTTGCAGGCAGTCTTGAGCGTCGGCACACTTGCCGCAAATGGCCTTTGCGCGCTGAACATCCACCCATTCTTCGGAGAAGAACAAGTAGCTCAGCGTGCCGTTGCCATCTGAGCAACGGCGGGACGACAACGGGAGGGTTTGGTCGATGACCGCGGAATCTCCAGCTGCAATATCAATCTTGGTGTACATGGTTCGTGTTTCCTTTTGGGTGGTGGTGTCGGACAAAACAAAAAGGCCGCTCGGGTTCTGAACCCGGCGGCCTCTGGCGAGATATTTTCTGAACGAACTAGTTCAGAACCCCACTGGGCCACCGGGTGAAACGCTTATTGGAATGCTTCACTGCCGGTGTGGACCACATTGAGAACGCACGAGTGGTCACCGTTTGCGCATACGCAAAAGCCACGGCTGCTGCCGTGTTTGCGAAGGTTGCGGTGGTGACCTGGGTACGCATATCGGTGTCTATGAAACCACCCTGCGGGACAAGATTCAACTTATTTAATAATTTCCAATGTTTATAAGGGTTTGAGCCCTACAGATAGGGTGGCGAGATGACTTTTCGGCAGGCCTCTGAAGCATTCGAAATGGTCCCTCCCTCTGGAACCGGCCGAAAGTTCACGGCTCGCCGCCGGGTGCGACTCGGCGATGCCACCCCTCATGGCCGGCTTCGTCTCGATGCAATGGCGCGGTATCTCCAAGACGTCTCAAACGATGACACTCGAGATGCCAACTGGAGTGATCCGCACTGGTGGGTGGTGCGTCGCACGGTGATTGACGTTCATGAGTTTCCGTCGTATCTCGAAGAAATCAATCTCACCACATGGTGTGGCGGACTTGGATCGCATTGGGCAGAACGGCGAACTCAAATGACGTCTCTTGACGGTCGCGTGTTGGTCGATGCTGCAGCTTTATGGGTGCACGTTGATAAAGACAGTTTGCAACCAAGTCGTGTTCCAGAAGATGTTGTGCAGTTGTTAGGAGACTCAGCGGGTGGCCGTACGGTGGGTGCACGATTGTTGTTACGCGCAAAAGAATTCGCTACTGAACACACGATCGTCCCTGAACCATGGGTTATGCGATTTACCGACTTCGACGCAGTGGGTCATATGAATAACGCTGCGTACTGGGAGATTGTTGAAGAACATTTAGCGTCTCATCGCAATCTTCGTGCGCCGTTACGGGGAGTAGTGGAACACGTGATTCAAGTTGAAGAAGGACAAGAACCTGTTCGACATTCGGAACAACCGTCCGAAGATCTAGCACTGCAGTTGTGCGTGGGTGAAACAGTTCATGCCGCCATGTGGTGCGGCCGGATCAACTAATCGCGCAACACGTATTCAAACGCGTCGTCTGTGTCTCGACGCTCAAAATCACCGAGCAATCTCAGATGCTCAAGATGTGCGAACGCTTCGCTGTCCGCCATTGAGCCTTGAGCACGTGGTGAAAAGAGGTGTGTGGAAAACTCCATCACTGTTGCAGGCCTGCCAAGAGATGCACTGGTGTCGCGAAGTTTTTGTAGACGTTCTTGGTGATGTTCTTTGATGGCTTCCACGCGCTCACCGACATTTGTGAAAGGTGTTCCGTGCGCGGGCAAGGCAATGGAAATATCGTCGGAGAATCGACCAATCTTGTTGAGAGAATCAAAGAACAAGGTGAGTGGATCACCATGTCCGGTGAGTCCGCTGATGTGTGGAGTGATATTGGGGAGAACATGGTCGCCGCTTAACAAAGTGCCTGTTTCTGGGTCGAAAAGGCACAAATGGTCGTGCGTATGGCCTGGTGTATGAACTGCCATCCATTCGCGACGCGCAAATTTCATGCGGTCGGTTTCATTCAATCGAATTGACGGTCGTGGGATTCGCATGAGTTTTGGAAACGCGCGCCCGACGCGCAATTTCACCTTGCGTTGCCACGGCATATCCATGGCTGGTCCACCCCAGGGAGGTGTATCGAACGGACTACGCATCATCAACGCAACTTCTTCTGCGTCCACATCTGGTGGTTCGGTGGGGTCGTAGAACGTTTTGAAGAGTCGGTGAGTAATAATGTCTGCGCCTGATTCGCTTCGCAAACGTTCGGCACCGCCGTAGTGGTCTGGATGGCTGTGAGTGACAATGACTGAATGCACGCGAGAAGTGGGGACTCCAAGTTGAGAGAGTCGCTGCAATACCGCGTTCCACGATTCTTTAGTAGGTAAACCAGGATCTACAACCGCAACACCGCGTTCGTCTTCCAACACATACATGTTGACGTGTCCGAGACCAGTGATATTGGCAGGTAATTGTGTTCGATAAACCCCAGGCGCAACTTCCACAATCTCGTCGGTGGCTTGCATCTGCTCCGACTTCAATGGGCGCGGGGTCTCGCTACTCATTTCTTCTTAGTTTCTTCAACTGACTTGAACACTTTGTCGCGATAGAACTTCAACTCGGCAACACTGTCGCGAATGTCGTCCATGGCGCGGTGGGTGATGCCTTCGCCTTTTGGTCGGGCGTGTTCCAAGCCTGGGTTCCAACGCTTCACCAATTCTTTCACGGTGGAAACATCAACACAGCGGTAATGAAGCCAATTTTCAATGTCTGGCATATATTTCGTGAGAAATGCGCGATCTGTACGAATGGAGTTTCCGCACAATGGAATTTTCATTGGTTCAGGGCTGTGCACCTTGATGAAGTCGAGTGTTTGTTGCATGGCATCTTCGTGCGAAACGGTGGACGTCTTGATGAGGTCCAGAAGCCCCGATTCAATGTGCATATTGGTGACAAAGTCATCCATCTCGGCCAACGCAGCGTCGGGCTGGAAGATCACTAGATCTGGACCCTCAGCGATGATGTTGAGGTCATCATCGGTGACAAGAGTGGCAATCTCAACAATGACGTGGCGCTCTGGGTCGAGGCCAGTCATTTCAAGGTCCATCCAAATCAACATGCCGTATGCCTCACCTCGTCAAATCTAGTTGTGCACTTCGTAGCCCACAGCGTTGGCGTGGCAATCTGTGAGTAGCCAAGGGGGAAAATATGGCAACTCTTGAAACGGGACAAGCGGACCTTGTTGGTCGCATTGAGGGAAATGTTGCAGTTCTGTCGTTTAATCGGCCGAGCGTTCGCAATGCATTGTCCGAAGGCGTCTATGCGGGCTTTGAAGCAGCGATTCCGGTCATTGCATCACATCCAGATATTCACGTGGTGATGATTACAGGTGAAGGCGACGCTTTTTGCTCTGGCGGTGACGTGAAGGGAATGAACGCATCACACAAGGGAAGCGGTTCGGGTCAAAGTGTGACTGTGGAAGAAAGAATTCATGGACTTCGTCATCGACAGAATTTGGTCAGCATGGCATTGCGCAAGTTGCCACAACCAGTGATTGCCGCATTGCCTGGCGCAGCAGCGGGCGCAGGTCTGTCTATTGCACTTGCGGCAGACATGCGTATTGCAGCAGAGCGAGCAATTGTGATGACAGCGTTTTCGAATATTGGTGCAAGTGGCGATTTCGGTACGTCGTGGTTCTTGCCTCGATTAGTAGGGGAGTCAAAAGCGAAAGAGTTGATGTTTACTTCTCCTCGACTCTCCGCACAACAAGCTCATGATCTCGGAATTGTGAACGTGGTTCTACCGAACGACAACTTCGCTGCTGCTGCACTGGAGTGGTGCCAAGCACTGGCTCAACGTGCACCAATTGCATTGCGCTATATGAAAGAAAACATCAATCGTGCCGGCGACGTATCTTTGCAGTCCGCGTTAGATGCTGAAGCCACAGCGATGGTTCGCACAATGTCAACTGCAGATCACCGAGAGGCTGCTGCTGCGTTTGTAGAGAAACGCGCACCACGATTTATCGGAGAATAGAAACCTACGACGGTTCGCGAGGGAGACCAAGAGCTCGTTCGCCAATGGTGTTCTTCTGAATCTCATCGGTTCCGCCGCCAAGAGACATTCGCGGTGAATTCAAAATGTGGTATCTCCAGAACTCAGCGCGTGAGTCGTTGAGGTCATGAGCTAGCGAGCCGTCCCGAGTGATTTGTGCTGCAAGAGATGCAACAAAGCGTGATTGCTTCGTTCGCCAGAGTTTTCCAATACTGGGATGAACAGATCTTTGGCCCAACCAATCCATTAATTTCTCGCCGGTGTATGCGCGAGCAAGGTCTTGGCGAATGGTGCGAGAGTGTCGCTCGGGTTGATCGTGCACCAAGTCGAACAAGTAGTGGAACGGCACTGCAGCAGATGCAGTTGCTTCTCGTTTTTCGTCTGCGCCAACTTTGCCGAGAGAACTTCTCTCGTGCGCCAATAATCCGGTGGCGGCTCTCCAACCGTCGTTCACTTCGCCAATTACCCAATCACGCGGAACACGTGCATTGGTAAAGAAGACTTCGTTGAATTCAGCTTCTCCTGTCATTTGTCGAAGTGGACGCACTTCAACTCCTGGTTGCTTCATTGGGATGAGCAACATTGAGATACCACGATTGCGCGGTGCATCACCGGTTCGCGCCAACAACACGCCCATGTCGCTGTACTGAGCACCGGACGTCCACACTTTCTGTCCATTGACCACCCATTCATCTCCATCGAGAACTGCAGTGGTGCGAAGACTTGCAAGGTCACTTCCGGCTTCGGGTTCTGAATACAACTGGCACCACACGTTGGCTGCGCTGAGTGCGGCGGGGATGAAGAGCTTCTTTTGTTCTTC
>JBIIJW010000090.1:0-6151 GCA_044233525.1 Ilumatobacteraceae bacterium
GTTTGGACTTGCAGGTGGCTACACCTGGGGTCGCTACAACATCGACGATGTTGTTGGTTGGCACCGACTCACAATCAACGAATGGGCTAAACCCCGCTAGCGGCGCAGATTTCTAGCTACCTGCGCTTACGTGAGAGCTGCACCAACTTCTTCATTGGAACAACCAAATGCCAGTTATTCATGTCTTCCATCGTTGATGATCCATCGTCCCACAACACTTGAAAATTCCACCCTGGGTTCGCAACGTTGGTTCGCTGTTCGCGGAACCCAGTGGTGGTGCCTACCTCACGTGAACGAAGCCCCTCCACCTCGATTCCGGTTTCGAGATCCGCATCATCAAGTTCAGCAAACGCTGTTGGCCATCCGTTGTTGGTCTGATGCACCTCGTATGCACGCCGCACCAAAGCAACTAAAGAACCATTAAAGACATGGGCCTCAAACATGCCCTCACAGAACCGTTCGCCGCGAATAATGCGTGTTGCATGTCTCCAGATGTCTTCAGCGGGCAACGTCTTCGCGCGTTCCGCAGTAAGTGATGGCTCTTCCCACTTCATCCAGTCGAATGGCCGAACAAGACCAAGCCCGGAGATTGCCATGTGGAAATTGAAGAGAAGCTTCGCAAACGAGGGTTCATTTTTCGGCAATAGATGCGCCACCTCTGCGGCTTGTTCTACTTCAACAGCCACATAACGTGCTTTCCCCCATCGATCGTCGAGAAGAACGCTGCGGGTATCTGATTTCATGAAGTCTCCTAGTGGGTGATGCGGGGTGAACGGTCGCATTATAAAAATTTCAATTTTTCTGAAATGCCCCCTTTAGGGACAGAGGATTTCGTCGCCATCGACGAGGTGGTCGCCGAACATGTCGCCACACTCCTCGCAGGTCTCGACCAAGCTGTCGTCGGCGTCGGCCACCTCGAACAGGGTCGGAAGGCTGGCGCGTTCTCTCGCGTCGGCCTTTCGACGTCGGCGCCCTCTGGTTGCCACTCGATACACCAGGTACCACTTCAGAATTCCCACTCAGTTCCTTTCGTTCGGGAGATAAGAGTATATACTACCATTATTAACCCGAGCGACTTCCCAAAGCCATGGACTGATACGGTCAAGCCATGAAACTTGGTCCTGGTCTGACGTTCTCCTGGAAACGCGCTCTCGGCCTCACCGCCCTTCAGCGCAAAATCTCGCGAAAGACTGGCATCCCCCTCACCCGGTCCGGACGCCAACGAAAACTGGGGAAGTTCTTGGGAATGAAGTGAAGCGAGTCTTCGTCCTTGCGGTCTCTGCGCTCGCCTTCACCGCATGCAGTTCCGCCAGTTCAAGTGAATCTGCCGATTACACCGCCTTCTGCGCGAAAGCCGCGGAGCTTGAGGTTGCCTCGCAAGACACACATCTTCAGGATCCAGGTGCCATCAGCGATACCAAAGCAATGGCCGACACCTGGACCACTGCCGTAGCACGAGCTGTAGAGCTTCGCGATGCCAGCCCGGACAGCATTAGGGAAGACGTCACGTTGATGGTGTCCACTCTGATCGACATGGACAAGGTCTTCCAGAAACACGGATACGACCTTCTGGAAATGGCGAAAAGCGAGAAGATCCGCAATGAACTTGATGCCATCAGTACTCGCAAGGGTGTTCCACAAGCATCAGAACGCTTCAATTCATTCATGACGAAGAACTGCGGGCAGCAGTAGAACACCCTTTCGTTACCTTCCTCTTGAAAGTGGAAACAAAAAGGAGGCCCACATGACACCAAGTCGATTCGGTGGTGGCTGCATGGGCTGGACATTTGCCATCGTGTTCTGGTGCGTTGCGCTTGCCGCAATCACCATCGTTTTCCCCATCGTGATTGTCGGATGGGTCATCATCATCAGCGGAGTCTTGGCGGCCTTTGGCGCCAGTGGAGGCGAATAACCGGGAAAGTCCGACACACCCCACTGCCATAATGGTCACAACTACCCTAATTGAAAGGCAGACATGACCACGTTCGACTTCCCCCTTCTCTCCATTGATCTCCCCCAGCGACCTGTTGACCCACAGTTCTGGTGGCGCGAGGTCTGCTTCGTTACTCCCACCCTCGCGATGAGTGGCGGTATCTCACGTAACAACGACATTGCTCGCGAACAGCTCGCGCGCTGGGAAGCTGCTGGCATCACCGACTACATGCCGGTGCATATCGAGTTCGACGAACAAGAGTTCATCGAAGCGAACTCCAACATTCGCGTTCACCACATTGGTGTAGACGACGATCTTGGTCAGCGTGATCCACGCTGGTTCGATGAAATTGCGACAAAGGCTGCAGAGATCGAGAGCGATCCAGAAGCAGTCCTCATGGTCACCTGCTGGGTGGGCTGTAACCGTGGTCCGTCAGCAACGTATGCAATCTTGCGGTCACGTGGCTGGGATTCACTTCCAGCATTGCGTGCAATTCGTCAGGCACGTCCCATTGCAGCAACCATTTACGCACCAGATGCTGCTGCGTGGTGGGTAGCGAGAAACGGTGGAAACTTCGCGGACATGCAAGATGCAGTCGACGAAGTGAAGCAGTGGTTCCGTCGTCACCCGTTAGACGCGTACTGGGTTATCGGCTCTATCAACGGCCGATAACTACTCGTCGGTTACTGACGTTCGACAAAGGCCTCGACTGCAGCGAGGTCGTTCGGAACATCAGTTGTGCGTTCGGGGAGATCAAACAAATTGCTGAGATGTTCAGGCAGATCTGGTCGAACACCGGTTGCGCGTTCTACTGCATCGGGGAACTTCGCAGGATGAGCCGTGGCCAACGTAATCATTGGCACTCCATCTTCTGCGAACTCTCGCGCAGCCTTTACACCCACAGCAGTGTGTGGATCTATCAACATTCCAGTCGACTCATACACCTGGCGAATGGCGGTCAAGGTGTCGTGATTATTGGATCGACCAGCGCGGAATGTAGGAGCAATCCATTGCTGATATTGATCTTGTTCTATGGACAACGTTCCTTTGTCCCGGAAGACACGCAATTGCTCTGCAGTTAAGCCACCATCGCGGCCGTTCATCTCAAACAGCAAGCGTTCAAAGTTGGACGACACCTGAATATCCATGCTGGGGCTTAATGTCGGATGAACTCCCGTGACGGTCATCGCAAGCGACTCGAAAAACCGAGTGAGGATGTCGTTTTCATTTGACGCAACAACAAGATGTCGAACTGGAGCACCCATTTGTTTCGCAATCCAACCACTCAACACATTGCCAAAGTTGCCCGTGGGGACAGTGACGTCAAACTCGCCCTTCACTCGGCGCGCAATCTCGAAGTAGTACACCACCTGCGCCATGACACGTGCCCAGTTAATGCTGTTGACAGCTGACAAATTGTTTCGCTCACGAAATGCCGCATCGTTGAACATGGCCTTCACTAAGTCTTGACAATCGTCGAAGGTTCCATCAATGGCAACAGTGCGCACATTCGGAGAATCCACTGTGGTCATTTGCCGACGCTGAACATCGCTGACGCGACCCTTTGGATACAAAATAACAATGTTGACGTTGTCGCAGTTTTTGACGCCGTCAATCGCGGCACTCCCCGTATCTCCACTAGTGGCGCCAACAATGGTGACCCTTTCATTTCGCTGCGTGAGAATGTGATCAAACAAACGACCGAGCAATTGCAGCGCCACATCTTTAAACGCCAACGTTGGACCGTGGAATAACTCCATGAGTTGATGACCAGGTTCAAGATCTACAAGTGGCACCACGTCTGGGTGACGGAAAGTGGAGTACGCGTCACGGCTCAACGCCAACATCGTGTCATTCGAGACATCCCCACCGAGATAAGGCAAGAAGATTGACGTCGCGAGTTCTGCGTATGAGCCGTTGATCGCCGGTGTTGCTATGGGCCAAGACTCAGGAACGTATAAGCCGCCATCGGTTGCCAGGCCTTCTAGTACAACGTCGGCAAAACCGAGAACTGGCGCAGACCCTCTGGTGGAGACGTAGTGCATGAACTACTCGCCGATGACGCGCAACAAACCAGACGTGCGCTTCACAACAGGTGACTTCTTAAATTCAGTCAAGCATGCCTGCACATCTGCTTCACGCGCTAAGTGCGTGATGAAGACCAAGCGAGCATCGGCGCCGATTCCTTCTTGTTCAGCTGCACGAATGCTGACGCCGTGATTTGCGAACACACCTGTAATGGCATGTAAAACTCCAGGTTTATCTTCAACGTCTAGCCCGATGAGGTATTGCGACGATGTTTCATCAATGGGCATCACAGGCACACGTTTGAACGAACCGATTGTTCCGTGAGTTCCCTTGCGCAAGTTGACTGCAGCATCAATGACATCGCCAAGCACTGCAGATGCTGTGGGAAAACCTCCGGCACCGCGGCCATAGAACATCAGTGAACCGACCGCATCGCCTTCAACAAAGACAGCGTTGTAAGAATCTCGCACGCTGGCCAACGGATGTGACAATGGGACCATTGCTGGGTGAACGCGCACCGCGACTGTTGATGAATCACCAGATTTCTCTGCAATTGCAAGAAGCTTCACCACATAACCCAAACGACGGGCAATGGCGATATCTGATGCAGTGACGCCGCTGATGCCTTCGTGATACACATCGCCTGCAACAACACGAGCACCGAATGCGATGCTGGCAATGATTGCTGCTTTTGCACCGGCATCGAATCCCTCAACGTCGGCCGTTGGATCACGCTCTGCAAAACCGAGTCGTTGTGCTTCGCTAAGGGCAGCGGAATAGTCGGCGCCCTCGTCTGTCATCTTCGTCAAGATGAAGTTGGTGGTGCCGTTGACAATTCCCATGACGCGAGTAACAGGTTCACCGCGCAAGGATTCACGTAATGCACGAATGAGTGGAATGCCTCCAGCGACGGCTGCTTCAAACAAGAGGTCAACACCAGCTGCATCTGACTGCGCCCATAAGTCGTGACCAACGTTTGCAAGTAATTCTTTGTTGGCGGTGATGACTGGCTTTCCATGAGCCAAGGCAATGGAAATTAACTCGCGCGCAGGCTCAATGCCGCCAATGACCTCAACAATGACATCGATGTTTGGATCATTCACAACAGCGAATGCGTCGCGTGTGAGAACTCCATCGGCGAGTGTGACTTCACGATCGCGACTGACATTACGAACCGCAACACTGGCCACCTCGAGAGTGATGCCCGTGCGCTCGGTGATGACGGCTGCCTGGCGTTCAATTAATTGAATGAGGGCCGCACCGACGTTGCCGCATCCGAGGACTCCGATGCGCACGACTGACTTGGACTGAGGGGCTTGTGCCATAGGTGTTCCAGCCTACGGGACGCCCTGTGGATAACGAAAGGGGTTTAGTCGATGTCCTCGTCGTCGTAGTCCTCAATATCGTCCTCGTTGTCGCTGTTGTAGATGTCTTCCACGTCGTCGATGTCATCGAACTCGTCCCGCGTAAACCCACATTCCACACACCGCAAATCGGCGCCGCTTCCAACAAGTGGGCCACCACAGTTGGGGCATTCAGTTAACTCTGCCACTGGCCACTCCTTTCGTTGATGACAACCGTAAGGAGACCGTGTGGCAACTTTAAACATCAAGACGTACTAAATCGTCGGGAGTTTCGCGCCTAATCACGAGGCGAGCCACGCCCGCTCGCACGAACACCACTGCAGGACGAAGAATCTTGTTGTAGTTGCTGGCCATGGAATATCCATACGCCCCCGTGACTGGCATGACGAGCAAATCCCCCACCGCCACACCATCTGGAACTGGCGCATCGTTCACCAAGATGTCGCCACTTTCGCAATGCTTGCCAACAATGCGTGCGCGAGATGCACGCATCGCATGTGTGCGCTGCGGATCAAAAACCTCATACACACTGTCGTACATCATGGGGCGCGGGTTGTCACTCATTCCGCCGTCCACCGCGATATAGGTACGAATGCCGTCGATGTTTTTCACTGTGCCCACCGAATACACCGTGACGGCGGCCGTGGCAACAATGCTTCGACCCGGCTCAACAAATACATGCGTGCCATGAGGCAAGTTCGTTGTTGCTTCTTGAAGAACTTGTGCCCACTCACTCATCGTTGGAGCAACGTCCGACGATGTATACGCAACTCCAAGTCCACCACCGAGTGTGATTTCGGGAAGCCCGAGCGGAGCAAACATGTCC
>JBIIJW010000092.1:0-6136 GCA_044233525.1 Ilumatobacteraceae bacterium
ACGCCGATCCCAAACCGAAATCGACCCTCTGACATCTCATTGATGTGTGCGATGGTGTTTGCCGCCTCAACAGGATGGCTGTAATAAATCGGCTGAATCGATGTCCAGTAATTGATGCTCTTTGTGACGTGAGCAAGTGACACGCACAATCCCATGGTTGCTCCAAGACTTGGAATAGCAAGACCGCGAAAGCCGCGGGATTCTGCTTCAACAGCGAGGTCGAGAATCGCTCGTCTTTTGTTCGGAGTCGCGACAACGGAGAGGGCTGGACGGAAGGAACTATCTACCTGGGTCATTCCGATACCGTAGTCCCCATGTTGCGTATCGGAATGGTGAGCCCCTACAGCCTCACGATTCCAGGCGGAGTTCAACAACAAGTCCTCGGATTGGCGCGGAGTTTGCGGTCTCTTGGTCATGAGGTTCGTGTGTTGGGGCCATGTGATGGACCACCTCCAGACCCTTTTGTCACGCCCCTTGGAAACAGCTTGCCCACCGCCGTGAATGGCTCTGTTGCGCCCTTGGCTCCGGATGCGTCGGCTGCACTTCGCACCATTCGTGCATTGAACGACGAGGCCTTCGATGTGCTCCACGTGCACGAGCCGTTGGTTCCCGGCCCATCTTTAACGTCTCTCTTAGTGAAGTTGGCCCCGGTTGTTGCCACCTTTCATTCGGCGGGGGAGTCCGGTGCATACAAGGCCTTTTCACGTCAGTTGAAATGGATTGCATCGCGCATCGACATTCGAGTCGCCGTCTCTAAAGATGCGGTGGAGTTGGCTCATCGATACATCGGTGGCGACTATGAAGTTCTCTTCAATGGAATTGAACTTGCGAGATACGAAAATGCTCCAAACCGTTCGCGTGAGAAGGCCATTTTTTTCTGTGGTCGCCATGAGCCGCGAAAGGGACTTGGTGTGCTGTTGGAAGCACATGATCGTTTGCCACATGATGTGACATTGTGGATTGCTTCAGACGGACCAGAGACCGAAGAGTTGAAACAGAAGTTTCCAGCCAGTGCACGAATTGAATGGCTCGGTCGAATCTCTGATGAGGAGAAACTAGATCGGTTGGCGCGCGCTGCGGTGTTCTGTGCGCCGTCTCTGCGAGGCGAGTCTTTCGGAATTGTGTTGCTAGAGGCAATGGCAGCGGGTACGCCAGTGGTGGCATGTGACATTGATGGATATCGAAATGTTGCAACACATGGCGAAGATGCATTGCTCGTTCCACCAGGTGACAGCGACGCGCTTGCTTCGGCTCTTGCTCGCATTGTTGTTGATTCTCGACTTGCCGCGTCGCTCACGGACGCAGGTCGTTTGCGTGCTCAGTCTTTCTCGATGGACGCTCTAGCAGTGAAATACGTTGAGATGTATGAACGAGCGCTTGCAATGGAAGCAGAAAACATCACCACCATCACTGTGCCCCGTATGCTGAAACGATTCGAAGGTCGGTTCCTGCGAGGCTCACGGTTTGGACAATGAGCAAACTGGAACTCGATGGGAAGGTCGCAAAGTGTCTACGAAGGGTCTCATGAATCAGAAGCAATGGATAGCCCACGATGAGGCCGCCGACAAGAGCGCAGCACTGATCAAGAAAATCAACGTGTCTCTCATTGCGATACCAATTGTCCTGTCGCTCTTGATTGGAATTGTTGTTGGCCAGTTTGTTGTGCTGCCGATCATCGGACTTGTTGTCGGCGTGACACTCCAGCGCGCAGTTGTTTCTTCGTCGCGCTCCGCATTTGCTGAGGTTGCCGAAGCACCTCTTGCGTCAGAGTCAGCGCATGCACGTGTTTTCAATGTGGTGGATGGATTATGTGTTGTTAGTGGCGATCAACGCCCGACCTTGGTGTTAGTGGATTCAACGTATCCAGTTGCTGTGGCCGCTATGGACGCACACGGAGACAATGTCATTGGTGTCTCTCAGGAGTTTGTGAATGTCATGACACGAGTTGAGACAGAGGCAGTGATGGCTCACCTTTTGTGGCGTCTGCGTGTTGGTCATGCGCACACGGTCTCTTATCTCGTTGGATTAAGTCGCGTTCTTTCCGTGATCGGCCTTGGCATGATTGCGCAGAAATTTGTCACACAAGCACTCCCTTCAGAACTTCTCACCATCGCAGATATCGCAGCGTGTCAAGCAACCCGCTTTCCACCTGCAGCCGTGAGCGCATTGGAGAAATGCGAAGCCTCATCCGGTTCAGTTGCGTTAGGTGCTGAGGGAATGTTGTCGTTTGCTGTGCCCAGCGACCATGGTGGCTCCACCACTTCAGGTCTCAAAGTTCGTAATGTTTTGGTATCGCGTCCGCTGTTGCAGGAACGCATTGCAATCTTGAAGGAGATGTAGTTCATGATTCGCAGGAAAAAATTGACAAAGTTTGTTGCCGCTTTTGTTGCAGCGTCGTTACTGGCCGCGTGTGGCGGTGGCTCGTCAGGCAACAGCGATTCTTCGACGCCTGGAGGCGAAAACGGAGACGCAAACACTCCCGCTAGTGCCACCTACCCACTACTTGGCACTCCCATCACCGACCCTGCAGCTGCGGCTCGTGTGGCTATTGCGTGCAAGATCGATAACCATCCAAATGCTCGTCCACAAACTGGTCTCAACAAAGCCGACATCGTTTTCGAAGAAAATGTTGAAGGTCTCACAAGGTTTGCAGCGGTGTTCCATAGCCAAGGAAGCGACCCAGTGGGACCATTGCGTAGTGGTCGTACTCAGGACATCCATATTTTGAGTTCGTATAACAAGCCACTGTTTTGTTGGAGCGGTGGAAACGCGCGCGTCACTCGCACAGTCAACGCAAGCACCTTGGTCAACGTTGGCTACAGCGCGTCCCGTGGCAAGGGCGGATATTTCCGCTCGAAGGACAAGAAGATGCCGTACAACTTGTATGCAAAGACCACAAACTTGTGGACACTTGCTCCCGAAGGGTCAGGGCCCCCAGTTCCTCAGTTCACCTATCGCGGGCCAAGTGATGCAAAGCCTGCAACATCAACTGCAGTAGACGGCGCCAAAGTCTCGATGTATAACGTGAAGGTCTACTGGAAGTGGGACGCCGCTAGCGGAAGTTTCATGCGATTCAATGAAAACCTGAAGCGCGAGTTGGAGCCTCATATGGCCGACGACGGACAAGTCTCTGCAAAGAATGTTGTCGTGTTGTATGTCACTTATCGTCGAAGCAAAGCCGATCGCAAGAGCCCGCACGCAGTGACCGTTGGAACGGGAACCGGCTACATCCTCACTGACGGCGGTCTGATTGAAGTGAAGTGGGAGCGCAATGATCCCAAACTTCCTTTTGTATTCACGGATTCTGCCGGAGCGGTTGTTCGCTTTACGCCTGGACGCACATGGGTGGAGGTCGCCTTCAAGAAGGCCCTTGCACCAGTGGCACCTGGCGTCGATCCATCAACCGTGAAGTGGCCAGCGGTCTAAGTAACTAAATGAACGGGGTTGCCCTTGCGGTTGCTCGGTAGCCTGACAGCATGAACTCCTCGAACGGAACCTCTGTTGGAACACAGCGTGTGAAGCGCGGACTGGCAGAAATGCTGAAGGGCGGCGTCATTATGGACGTCGTCAACGCGCGGGAAGCAAAAATTGCAGAAGACGCGGGCGCATGTGCCGTGATGGCACTCGAGCGGGTTCCAGCAGATATTCGTCGTGATGGCGGAGTTGCTCGCATGAGTGATCCAGCGATGATTGAAGAGATTCAGGCGTCGGTCAATATTCCCGTGATGGCGAAGGCTCGCATTGGTCACTTTGTTGAAGCGCAAATCTTAGAAGCGTTGGGCGTTGACTTCATCGATGAATCAGAAGTGCTCACTCCTGCCGACGAAACTCATCACATCGACAAGTTTGCATTCACGGTTCCGTTCGTGTGTGGTGCAACAAACCTTGGTGAAGCATTGCGTCGAGTGTCAGAGGGCGCATGCATGATTCGCTCGAAGGGTGAAGCCGGAACAGGAAACGTGGTGGAAGCGGTTCGCCACTTGCGCTCCATCCTTGGTGACATTCGTAAAATTACGCAGGCAGACAGTGCCGAGTTGTTTCAATGGGCAAAGTCGTTGCAGGCGCCGCTTCCTTTGATTCAAGAGTTGGCCGAGACCGGCAAATTCCCTGTTCCAATTTTTTGCGCAGGCGGAATCGCCACTCCAGCAGACGCTGCTTTAGCGATGCAATTGGGTGCAGAAGCTGTGTTTGTTGGTTCTGGAATCTTCAAGAGCGACGAACCAGAGCGTCGCGCCAAGGCCATCGTTGAGGCAACAACACACTTCCGCGATGCTCATGTGTTGGCCAAGGTCAGTCGTAACCTTGGTGCGCCAATGACAGGCATTGGCATGGACGAAATTCACGAATCTCAGCGCTACGCATCGCGCGGCAACTAGCGGAGCGATTCGTCGTGGATTCGAGGCCTCCAGGTGAACGTGAAGGTTGGCGTACTTGCGCTTCAAGGAGCATTTGCTGCTCATAGCAACTGTTTACAGTCCTTGGGTTGCGACACCGTTGACGTGCGACTTCCTAGCGACCTCGAGCATGTTGATGCGTTAGTGATGCCAGGGGGTGAATCCAGCACGATGTCGCAATTGTTGCTGTCGTCGGGCCTATTTGGCGCAATCGAACAACGCATCACAGACGGGATGGCGGTGTTTGGAACATGCGCAGGGATGATCTTGTTGGCATCGGAGATTTTGGATGGTCGTCCAGATCAACGGAGTTTTTCTGCCATCGACATTTCGGTTCGTCGAAACGCATTTGGACGCCAAATTGATTCATTCGAAGCAACGGTGTCGACGGCAGTCGGCGAATTTCACGGAGTATTTATTCGTGCTCCCCGCATTGAACGAGTAGGGCCCGGTGTTGAAGTTGTTGGAGAACTGAATGGCGAGCCCGTTCTGGTTCGACAGCAACACGTTCTCGCAGCATCATTTCATCCAGAACTCGCAGGCGATGCTCGCATGCATCAGTACTTTCTCGAAAACATGACATCTCTAGGAAAGGTGTAAGCCATGTCTGGACATTCCAAATGGGCAACGATCAAACACAAAAAGGGTGCAGCAGATAAAGCGAGAGGAAAGCTCTTCGCCAAGTTGGCACGTCAGATCGAAGTGGCAGCTCGAGCAGGTGGGGGCGACATCGATTCCAACGCGTCATTGCGCACCATGGTTCTCAAGGCAAAAGCCGGACAAATGACGAAAGATGCGATCGATCGCGCCATCAAAAGAGGTGTTGGCGAGTCAGACGGCGCCAATTACGAAAGCATCACGTATGAAGGGTATGCGCCTGGCGGTGTTGCGATGCTTGTCGATGTTCTCACCGACAACAGAAATCGCACAGCAGCAGATGTACGAAGCGCTTTCTCAAAGTTTGGTGGGTCGATGGCCGAGCCCGGCGCGGTGAGTTGGCAGTTCTCACGGCGAGGCGTCATTCTTGTTGACGGCACTTTGGCCGAAGACGACGTCATGGCTGCGGCGCTCGAAGCAGGAGCCGACGACATTGAACGAGATGGTGATTCGTGGCGCGTGCTCACCGATCCATCGGTGGTGTACGACGTGAAAGATGCCATGGAATCGGCGGGTATTTCTGCCCAAAGTGCAGAGTCCACAATGGTGTCTTCAACCACGATTGAAGTCTCCGACGTGAATGATGCGAAACAAATACTTCGCATTATGGACATGTTGGAAGATAATGATGATGTCCAAGATGTTTATGCGAACTTCGACATAGACGAATCCATCATGCAAGGAATTGACTAATGGCAGCATCAGCTGGCGATCTCGCCCCAGACTTCACCCTTCCAGGTACGGGTGGAAAGACCTATTCGCTGTCGTCATATCGGGGTCAGCCAGTTGTCATTGTGTTCTACCCAGGCGACGACTCTCCTGTGTGTACAAAGCAATTGAATTCGTACAACAACGAACTCACTGCGTTTGAAGGCGTTGGCGCACAAGTTCTGGCTATTTCGGCCCAAGACATGGCAAGCCATGAGGCCTTTGCGGATAAATACGGATTCAAATTCCCACTGTTGGCCGATACCGACAAGAGCGTGGCCGCCGCCTACGGAACGGTGGGTCCGCTTGGCTTCCCCCGTCGCAGTGTTTTTGTTGTTGATGGGTCTGGAGTCATTCGCTATGCCCACAGAGCCATT
>JBIIJW010000093.1:0-6097 GCA_044233525.1 Ilumatobacteraceae bacterium
CAACTCCGGTGTGCACCCGATGAGTGCGAGCACTCAGCAGACGCAACATCTGTCGTGCCTCATGTTCATCAACTGGCTGACCGAGAATCTGCCCACCGATATCAATAGTGGTGTCGGCTGCGAGAACGGTGTCATTGCTGTAGCGCAAGTGAACAGCCTCGGCTTTTTGGCGCGCCAGACGTTCCACATACGTCACAGGATTTTCTCCAGCGTGTGGAGTCTCGTCGATGTCGGCAGGATCAACCTGAGGCTGAAGTCCAATGCGCGCGAGTAGCTCAATGCGACGCGGTGAACGCGATGCGAGAATTAACGCCACGCGTCAGCCACCACTTGGTGCAGTGTCGTATGCATCGTCGGGAATTGTCATGTCATCGCGGTTGTCGAGATAACCCTCGGGAAGAACAACTTTGATAGGCCCGTTTGTATGACCACGAGCAATGCGTTCACCGCCTGCCACTAAGCGCATGGAGTGATCGAGCTGAGAAGAAATTGCTTGAAGATCGGCAAACGTTGATGCAGTAGAGAAAGCACGTCGGACATCTGACCCAACGGGATAGCCAGTGAGATACCAACCGCAATGTTTGCGGAAGTTACGAATTCCGAAATCTGGTCCCATGATGGCCATCAAACCGTCGGCATGTTGCAACATCACGTCAAGTACAAAACCAAGAGACGGCGATTGCTGCACCTCTATTCCAGTGAATGCATCGATGAGATCACGAAACAGCCATGGTTTACCGAGACATCCACGGCCAACAACGACGCCGTCGCATCCTGTTTCACGCATCATGTGAAGTGCATCTGATGCTTCCCAAATATCGCCATTGCCCAAAACAGGAATTGATGTAACTGCTTGTTTCAGTTCGGCGATGCGTTCCCAATGTGCGTGGCCGCCGTAATGCTGTTCTGCAGTTCGTGCGTGTAGCGCAATCATGGCAATGCCTTCGTCTTCTGCAGTTTTTCCCGTATCAAGAAATGTCGTGATGTCGTCGTTGATTCCGATGCGGAATTTGCATGTGATGGGAACCCCGAATGGTTCAGCCGCTGAAACTGCCGCGCGCATAATGGCACGTGTGAGATTGCGCTTCACCGGAACCGCAGCACCACCACCTTTACGAGTGACCTTGTTGGCGGGACAGCCAAAGTTCATATCAATGTGGTCGGCAATATCTTGTTCACACAACGCACGCACTGCGCGACCCACAAAGTCTGGGTCACTGCCATAAATCTGCAGGCTGCGAAAATCCTCGTCGGCGCCAAAGGCCACCATCTTCTTGGTCTTTTCGTTGCCGTGTACCAAGGCAGCCGCCATCACCATTTCACTCACATAAATGAGGCCGGGGCCAAACTGTCGACATAACGCTCGAAATGGAATGTTGGTCACGCCAGCCATTGGCGCAAGGACAATAGGAAGCGGAAACTCACGGCCACGAAGAACAAGAGGTAAACGGCTCATCGAGGGACATCCGACAGTTTCAGATTCGGATACGCACCACACGACAAGTCCATCGGGCCATCAGACTTCAAGCGGTGCCAAGCAGCGGCAGCAATCATGGCTGCATTGTCGGTGCACATGGCGCGACTAGGCAATGCAACTGTGAACCCTGCAGCGGAACCACGTTGTGTCATTTGTGCACGCAGCGATGAGTTTGCAGAGACACCCCCGCCCAACACAATTCCTTTTGCTTTGACTTGCTGTGCGGCCTTGATGGTTTTTGTACACAACACATCTACCACTGCTTCTTGGAATGACGCAGCGATATCCGTGTTTGCAACTGTTGGGTTCTTACGGACGTAATTGATAACGGATGTTTTCAATCCGCTAAACGACACATCAAGTCCATCGTGCATCATGGCGCGCGGGAACTCAATTGCTGAGGGATTTCCTTCTGTTGCAAGTTTGTCAATCACTGGGCCACCTGGGTACCCAACATTGAGATAGCGCGCCACTTTGTCGTATGCCTCGCCTGCTGCATCGTCAATGGTCCTACCGAGGATGGTGTAGTCACCGTGCCCGCGCATTTCAATAATCATCGTGTGGCCACCAGACACCAACAGCACTACTAACGGAAACTCAAGTGTGGGGTCGTCCAATAACCCGGCATAGAGATGTGCTTCTAAGTGATTAACGCCAATGAAGGGCCGATTCCATGCAAGAGAAAGCGCCTTTGCTGCCGACACCCCGACAAGTAGTGCACCAATTAACCCAGGGCCTGCAGTGGCGGCCACTGCATCAATTCGTTCGGGGAGAATGCCCGCTTCTTCCACCGCGGCATTCACTACTGGAATCAGCGATTCAAGATGCGCCCGACTTGCGACTTCAGGAACAACGCCACCAAACCGTGCATGAATATCAATCTGGCTACTCACGATTGATGACAACACGTCGTTGCCACCCATGACCACAGAGGCTGCAGTTTCGTCGCAACTTGTTTCCAAAGCCAAGACAACTGTTGACTCACTCACGTTCATACAGGTCTCCGCGACTCAATCAGACGCAAACGATCAACAAACTCACTGGTGTTAACCCCATGGGCCCACATAATGATGGCATCGTCTGTGTTTTCGTAATAACGCTTCCGGACCCCTGCTGGAACAAAACCAAAACGCCGATACAACTGCTGTGCAGCAGTGTTTGTATGCCGCACTTCAAGAGTCATCGCTTCACATCCACGATCATGGGCCAAAAAAGCAAGGTCCAACATCATTTCGGTGGCAACACCACGGCCTTGCCATTCAGGATCAACGGCGATGTTGGTGATATGCGCATCGTCGCCAGCAAACATCAGCCCGGCATAACCCACCATGGTGTCATCCACATACGCAACCATGTAATAACGCGACCCGGTTCTCATTGCAGCAAGTTCGCTGACGAACGTTCGGTGTGTCCACGGACGTGGATACACCAACTCTTCAATCTGCAACACACGCCGTAAATGTCGACGCCGCATCACCTCTGTGGTGAGTGCGTTCACGGGTCGCTCACGCATGAAACTCATGCTGTTGCCTCCCGTGTTTTCCAGTTGATTTCCGCATCAGGTGCACGCAAATACAGAGGCTCCACTTTGTCTGGTGCCACCGTGTTGTCGTTCAACAATGCAATGGAGCCAAGAGAAACAACAGCCGACGCTGTGGGGAATACGTTGTCGCCACCGATATTTCGAACCCATGGGTTTGTTTCAAATGTCTCTGCATAGCGTTTGAATCCAGTCCCCACGCAGGTCACTTCTTCGGCTCGATCTGCAATATGGATAGCAAAATCGTCTGGCGACGTCACCTGTGGTTCCACAATCCGCTGAAGTTCTTGACCACGGACGCGATACAAGGCCCAGTACACCTCTCCACGGCGAGCATCAAGTGATGCTGCAATGGGTGCATCCGACCATGCAACACTGTGAGCCAATGCATCGAGACTGCAGACAGGAATCACTGGGATTTCCAGAGCCCATGCCAATGTTTGCGCTGTGGCAATTCCAACACGCATGCCGGTGAAAAGTCCTGGCCCAACATCGACGGCAATGGCTGAGATATCTGACATTGAGCAGTCGGATTGATGCAATACAAACTGAATCATTGGTGCCAAGGATTCAGCATGCTTTCGGTCGCTAGAGATTGCAGCTGTTGCACGAATCCCGTTGTGATCGCCTAACGCAACGCCAACGTTCTCAACCGACGTCTCAATTCCCAAAATCATGGCGCACTGCTCCATGATCGCAATGAATCCTTCAAGCGTTGCCACCGTGAATCCCACACGTGGCCCTCAACACTGAACGTGATATCTCGGGCATTGTCGTCCACATCATCATGTAGGAAACGGATGGTGAGAACGTCTCCCAACACATCTCCAACAACGTCTCCCCATTCCACAAGAACAACTGCGCCGAGATCAGCCTGTTCTCGTAGTCCAAGATCTGTTACTTCACCAATCGTTTGCAAGCGATACAAGTCGGCGTGCAACAACGGATACTTCCCCGATTGATAGGAATGGACAAGTGTGAATGTTGGTGACGACACATGGTCGTCCTCACTGACTCCGAGTGCCCGTGCAAAGCCCACCGTAAATGCCGTCTTTCCGGCTCCCATGTCACCGGCAAGAACAACAATGTCTCGCGGACGAACCAACGATGCCACTGCTGAGGCGATGGCATGAGTGTCGTGAACCGAAGTAGACCGACAATCAATCACTGATATCTCCGGAATACACGGGGGCCAATGCCACACACAATTTCATAGCCGATTGTTCCAAGGGCGTTTGCCCATTCATCAGCTGTGACCTTGGCATCGCCCTGTTTGCCAATAAGCACGACTTCATCTCCAACGGTGACTGCAGAATCTTGTTCGCAATCAATCATTAACTGATCCATCGTCACGGTCCCCGCAATGCGACGGGGAATGCCATTGACGAGAACACGTATCTCAGTGGTACTAAGAGTTCGCGGTACACCATCTGCATATCCCAATGGAATTGTGGCGATGAGCGAGGTCTGCTTCAAAGGTGTACGTAATCCGTATGACACCGCTTCACCTTCGTCGACCCAGCGAACTGCGGTGATACGAGCTTTCAGCGACAGTGCTGGTATCAACCCAGCGCAGAAATCGGCAACACCTGGGCCGGGTAACAAGCCATACATGGCAATCCCCACGCGCACCATGGAGAATCTGCTGTCTGGCATGGAGAGTGCGGCTGCACTATTTGCCGCATGCACTAACGCAGGCGAGATTCCAGCGCTTGCCAATGTGTCGAGGCAAGAGTTGAACACATCGAGTTGCTTCTTGTTGGCTGGATGATTGGGTTCATCTGCAACTGCAAAGTGTGTGTACACGCCTTCAATAGAAAGCGAATCAAAAGATGAAACAAACTTGGCAAGATTCACCACTTCAGATGGTGCAACACCCATGCGATGCATTCCGGTATCGATCTTGATGTGAACAGACACTTTTTTGTCGGCTGCGGATGCCGCTGCTGCAAGAGTTGCAGCACCACGTGTTGTTGACACAGTTGGCGTGAGTTCGTAACCGACCATGAAGTCATTCATCTCTGGCGGTTGTTCGCTGAGAACAAGAATGGGGCAGGTTGCTCCTGCACGACGGAGAGCAACACCTTCATCCACGATCGCAACGCAAAGTCCTTGCGCTCCGGCTTGAAGGGCTGCTTGTGCCACGGGAATTGCACCGTGTCCGTACGCATTGGCTTTCACCACTGCCCACACGCGTGCTGGCGCTACTCGCTCTGCGATGATGGCCACGTTGTGCTGGATGAGTCCTGTGTGAACTTCTGCCCAACCCCAGCGTCCAGAGAAATCAACCGACATGATCCACCAACTCTGACATCACATCTGAAATCGTGGCCACAATGTCGCGCGCAATGGTTCCTTCAACAGCACACGAAGAACCGGCCATTCCATGAATAAATGCTCCAGCTGCACCAGCTTCGTGCGGTGCGAGTCCGCGAGCCAGTAAGGCTCCGATGATTCCAGCCAACACGTCACCACTTCCTGCCGTTGCAAGGCGTTCATCGCCCGATACAACAAGGTAGACGGCGCCGTCCACGTCGCTGATGACCGTGGTTGGTCCTTTGCGCAACACAACACAACCGGTCTCTGCTGCCAGTTGGCGCGTCGCCTCAATTCGGTCTGGGTGCGCTACATCTCCACCTAAGCCTGCAAACTCCCCGTCGTGCGGAGTGAGAACAGTAGGAGCTGGCCGGCTGTGCAAGGCGACATATCCGCCAGTGGGATCAACTGCGCAGGTCAAACCATCGCCATCAATCACCGTTGGAACAGCACACACAGAGAGCACCTCTCGTACTTCTGCACCGAGGTCATCCCCGCGCCCCAAGCCCGGACCGATGACAAGTGCATCAAATCGATTGATGTCGCTAGCCACGAACGCGGCCCACTCCGTTTCTGGAAGTGGTCGACCAACAACTTCAGTTGGTGGGACTACCGCATCACGGCCACGCCACGATAGATGAACAATCCCTGCGCCGGCACGCATGGCGGATGCAGAAACAAGAGAAGCAGCACCGCCCATTCCTGTGCTTCCTGCAATCACACGAACGGAATGATTCCATTTATGTGCAGAGCGTCCACGCGGC
>JBIIJW010000094.1:0-6074 GCA_044233525.1 Ilumatobacteraceae bacterium
CAGTGCTGTGGACGTCTGGTGATGGTTGAAGACGAAGATTCGGAGAATCAGTGTGCGCGCCAACAATTCGAAGTGGTGCTTGTTTGTCTCCAAGCGTCCAAGCGATGATTGCTCCGTCAACAGACACAAAACCACGACTCTCTAGCGAGGAGGATAGGTTGTGCTGTTGTGTAAAACCATTCGCTCTTAAACGCGAACTCGCCGTTTCCACGACATGAAAAGGAGTGGGGGAAGAATCCAACCAATCGAATAACGACGAAAGAGCGTTGTTATCCATTAAAGAGACCAACCGGCAACCCAGTGCCGCGTAAATGAGATGTTTCGTTCACCGACAGAATGCTTCGGTGGCCTTGTGATGACGCAGCGATTCGATGAATTGATGTGTAGTTCGGGTAAAAGAATTGGCCCCTATTGATTCCGAGGACGGACGAAAGAAATTCATTAATGACTCCGCCGTGGCAGGTGACAACAACCTTTTCTCCACGATGTTGGTCAATGATGCGACCCAGTGCCGTCATCACGCGATTGCTAAAGATGGCAGGGTCTTCTTCAGACGTCCATGCTCCACTTGCCAATTCTTTCCAACGCGGATCGTTTGCAGCCTTCAGCTCTTCGATGGGAATGTACTCATTTGAATGCTGATCCCACTCGGCGACATCTGGCTCAACAATAGGAGTGAGCCCTTTCATTTTGGCGAGCGGTAACGCGGTCTGGTGTGCGCGTTTCATGGGACTCGTGTAAATGGCATCGATATTCTCGATAGCGAGATAGTCGCCAAGATGTTTTGCCTGTGCGAGCCCTTCACGCGAAAGTTCAGGATCGGCCGCGCCTTCCGTTACTTCTCGCCTGATGGGCAAGCCATGTCGTACCAGTATTAATTCCACTGATATGAAATGATAAGGCGGTGTCGTCTCCTTCATCGCATCCAAACGAGTGGTTACAACCCTGGATTGACGTGAGTGGCCCCAATTCAGATGTTCTTATGGTCTTGATACACGGCACTCTTGATCGTTCGGCCGGAATGGCTCGCCTCTCGCGTTTGTCATCTAAGAGCCACAGAACTATTCGCTTTGATCGTCGCGGCTACGGTCGGCACACTGAACATTCAGGGCCCTTCACGGTGGAAGGAAATGCCAGAGACGTCGTTGATTTATTGGCTGGCCACCAAGCTGTGTTGATCGGTCATAGTTTCGGCGGAAACGTTGCTCTTCGAGTCGCGGAGTTACTGGGTTCGCAAATTGTTGGAGTATCAACGTATGAAACCCCCTTGTCATGGTGTGATTGGTGGCCTCAAGATTCTGCTGGTGGCACTGCTTTGAATTTTCCGCCTGAGCAAGCGGCTGAATCCTTCATGATTCGCATGATTGGCGAGAGACGATGGATGGAACTGCCTGAAGCCACGCGTCAACAAAGGCGCCGAGAAGGTGTTGCTCTCACCGGAGAATTGGGCCACCTGAGAGAAGCTGCTCCGTGGAATGGCTCGAAGATCGAGTGTCCAGTCTTATGCGGACGTGGCACGAAGGCTGCTCCGCATCATGTGTCGGCATCCAAAGAACTCTCACTCATGGTGCGACATGGCACGGAGCGCATCATCGAAGGGGCTGGACACGGAGCTCCCATCTCACATCCAAAAGAATTCTTCGAGGTTTTGATTCATCCTCATTTAGAAGGAAGTGGCACCTTCACCGTGACATCTTGACCAAAAAAGGTGCACGTGGTGTCCACCGAGGCGGTGGCAGTGGCCTGGCTTTTCACTTTGTCGACGCACTCGGAGATCTGGGCGCGTTGCGAGTAACCACCCAAGGCAATAGCAACAAACACTGCGGCAGAAATCACCTTGCCCACAATGGACGAGATGACTTTCATCATGATGATGGCAACAAGGACCGAGACCCCCGAAAGGCCAAGGGCGATGTTTTGAAGGGTTTGGGCATCTGTGGCGGCAAAAATCGTGCTCATAGAGCAACCATAGATGCCAATCTGCTCGTACCCTTGTCATTATGTCTGGAGCCGACTTCTCCGTAGCCATCCTCATTGGCGGTGATAGTTCTCGAATGGGCTCAGACAAAGCCACGTATGAAGTAGACGGAAGCCCCATGGCAGTTCGGGTTGCTGGTGCCGCACAGGCCGCTGGCGCGGCAGAAATTCTCCTCATCGGCGGAACCCAGGCGAAGGCGAAAAAACTAGTCGGCACCTGGAAAAAAGATGCCTACCCCGGGGAAGGACCACTAGGTGGCGTCATTACCGCTTTGAAGGCTGCTTCCAACGATTCGGTTGTGGTGCTGTCGTGCGACATGCCGTTCATCACTGACGCAGTGATTTCAAGCCTTGTTCGTGGCTTAGATGACGCTCAAGCGTCGGTTGGTCGAACAGATCGTCTCAACTGGTTGTGTGCTGCATGGTCGAAAGAAGAATGTCTGGCAAGTTTGCAGTCCGTGTGGAAAAGAAATGAAAGAGCTGTACATCGTGCGGCAGTTTTGCTTGATGTTGCAGAAGTTCCCGTGCCAGCTGTTGCGGTTCGTAACATCAATTCTCCGGCAGACCTCTTGGACCCAGAAGAGTCCACTACGGTGAAATAGATGAACTGGATTGAAACTGACATCACTTCTTTGAATGCGACCAACAATCGCGTGATTGTTGATGTGCGTGAAATCGATGAGTACACCACTGGCCACATTCCAGGTGCAGTCAACATCCCTCTCAGCCTTCTCACGGAATCACTTCACTCCATTCCGCAGGCGGAAACAATTCATGTTGTTTGCCAAGTGGGGGGGCGAAGTGCTCGTGCATGTGAATTCCTTTCCCAGCAAGATCAGTTCTCTTCTACTCAGTTCATCAACGTGATAGGAGGGACCGGTGCCTGGATTCTCGAGGGACACGACATCGTCGTCGGCAACGAACCCAACTGACATTCAGTATCAATGGATTGATACGACGCCGCATGCCCGTGACGCACTGAGCGAAGTTTCTCAACATAGCCATTACTTCTTAGACACTGAATTTCACCGCGAAAAGACGTACTTTCCCCAGTTAGCGCTTGTTCAAATAGCCGCTGGGGACACAATCTTTGTTCTTGATCCGTTAACTATTGATCTTTCTATATTTGTTGACTTATTCAACAGCTCTTCAACGTGCGTGTTGCATGCTGCGCAACAGGATTTGGATGTCTTGGCTCAAAGTGTTGGGGCAATACCTCGTCGAATTCTCGACACTCAGCTCCTTGCAGGTTTTCTTGGCTTTACACAACCTTCACTTGCATCCTTACTGCAGTCTTTCCTGAAAGTCACCGTGCCCAAGGGCGATCGTCTCACCGATTGGTTACGTCGGCCTCTCACAAACGATCAATTGAATTACGCGGCGTCCGACGTTGCCTACCTGTCCGAGTTGCTGCAACACATCATGGATCGACTCGATCAAAAGGGAAGAACTGAGTGGGCCATAGAGGCTTGCGAGGAATTGCGTATCCGAAAGACCGGGCCACAAGATCCAGAAGATGCGTGGTTAAGAGTGAAGGACATTCGCACGCTAAAAGGTCGTGCACGTTGGGTGGCGCAAAGCGTCGCTCACTGGCGCGAAGAGCGAGCCATGAATTTGGACATTCCGCCTCGTCATGTGTTGTCCGATATTGCAGTTCTTGGCATTGCACAGCGAGCCCCACGAAACACAGACGACTTGTTGCAGTGTCGTGGCGTCGATCATCGGCATGCAAATGGCCAGAATGGACAAGCTCTTTTGGAATCCATCAAGAGGGGAGTTGCTGCCTCTGGGCAAGGAGACCTTTCTTTCCCGTCGAACGACACCGACGACCTTGATAAATCAATGAGACCAGCGGCAACCTTGGTGTCTGCTTGGGTGTCCGAATTGGCCCGAACCAGCGAGTTAGACGCAGGTCTACTTGGCACTCGGCGCGATATCAACGAACTGCTCTCGGGGGTGTCCACTGCGCGTTTACGCCATGGTTGGCGTGCTGAAATCGTGGGAAACGATATTGAAGACCTGGTGTCTGGCAGAAAAGCCCTCACGTTCGTCAAAAACGGCCATGAAATTGGACTTCAATTGGTTCATGTGGCCCAGCAGTGAGTCAATTACCCAGATTCCGTCTCATTTGGCTGTAAAGTATTCAGGATTGTCCATACGGCACCTGTGCCACACACTGTTCGGAGACCGACCGTGAAAAAGGGTCGACATCGCCGGTTTGAAGAAGCCCGCAAACTAAAGCAAGCGGGGCCTTCTGCCGCAGATCTAGGTTTTGGAGATTCTCCTCGTTCGTCCTCGGCCGAGGATGATGAGTACGCCGCAATTGCCGAGCGCTATGGCGTCACGTTCGATGATGACGATGAGTCAGAAGACGACGACGACTAACTACGTCCATTCGGACAGAAATTGAACCCCTCATGACTGCCTCTTTACGCAATGTCGCCATGGTGGCGCACGTCGACCACGGTAAGACCACACTTGTAGACACCCTGCTCAGAACGACGGGGGCTTTTGCTGCCCACCAACAGATTGTTGATCGGGTCATGGACTCGGACGCTCAAGAACGCGAGCGCGGCATCACAATTTTGGCGAAGGCTGCACGTATCACGTTCAACAACACGTTGATCAATTTGGTCGACACTCCAGGCCACGCCGATTTCGGTGGAGAAGTAGAACGCGCACTCGCTTTGGTGGACGGAGTAGTTCTGTTGGTAGACGCAGCAGAAGGACCATTGCCCCAGACTCGCTACGTGTTATCCAAAGCTCTTGGTCTTGGATTGCCCACCATTCTCGTTATCAACAAAGTGGATCGTGGAGACGCTCGTCCGCAAGAGGTTCTTGAGGAAGTGGAACAACTCTTTCTCGATCTTGCAACGAACGACGACCAATTGACATTCCCTGTTATCTCGGCTGTTGCGCGTGAGGGTCGCGCCATGCGCGGAATTGGAATGCCACCAGCCGATGCAGACCTCTCGTGCCTGCTCGAAACCATTCTCGACACTGTGCCAGCACCCACGCATGATGCAAGTGCACCCATGACAGCGCTCGTCACGAACCTTGACGTGTCTGATTACCTCGGTCGACTCGCGATTGGTCGAGTTCACAGCGGTGTCATGCGTAAGGGCGACACGGTCGCGTTGTGGGGCAAAGAATCTAACGGAACTCCTATTCGCCGTCGCATTGTTCAACTCAGTGTGTTCGACGGAATTGGCCGGACAGAAGTTGAAGAAATTTCTGCTGGAGACCTGTTTGTACTTGCAGGAATTCCTGAAGTAGAAGTGGGAGACACAGTGGCGGCACTCGATGTCACATCTGCTTTGCCACGACTCGAAGTGGACGAACCCGTCATCCGAATGGCTTTTGGCGTCAACACATCGCCATATGCCGGACGAGAAGGAAAGTTCGTCACCAGCCGTCACCTCAAGGAACGTTTGGCTAAAGAGATTCTTGGAAATGTTTCCATCAAGATTTCAGACACCGATTCACCAGATGTCACAAGTGTGGCTGGACGAGGCGAACTTCAATTGGCCGTACTCATTGAGAATATGCGTCGCGAGGGTTTTGAACTTCAAGTTGGTCGTCCCGAGGTCATTACGAAAGAGATCAACGGGAAGAAGCACGAACCATTCGAGTCCGGAACGTGTGACGTCCCAGATGAGTTTGTTGGCGTTATTACACAAACCCTTGCACCACGAAAAGGACGAGTAACTGAACTACGCACCGGCGACCCAGGTCGAACCATTGTTCATTTCGAAGCTCCCTCGCGTGGTCTCATCGGCTTCCGTTCAATGCTGATGACATCAACCCGTGGCACAGCGCTTCTCAACCAAACTCATGCTGGCTGGATGCCATGGGCGGGGGAACTTCCACACCGCACGAACGGAGCCCTCATTTCAGACCGTATGGGCGTCACGACTTCATATGCGCTAGACAACCTTCAAAAGAGCGGCGAATTCTTCCTAGATCCAAGCACCGAGGTGTACGAAGGAATGGTCGTCGGCCAAGCGGCTAGAAACGAAGAGATGGTGTTAAACGTTGTTCGTGCGAAAGAGAAAAACAACATTCGTACACACAGTCATGACGATGGTCCAAAACTT
>JBIIJW010000095.1:0-6044 GCA_044233525.1 Ilumatobacteraceae bacterium
TGTTGAACCCTCGCGACTAAGCGCGACGAAGTCGAACAAGTGGAATCTTTCGTGATGTCTTCTCTTGATACTCGGCATATGCGGGCCAATGCTTCAACATCACATTCCACAACCGTGCATAGTCTTCCTCGTTGTCGATAGTTGTGGCGATTGCAGGAAAGACATCGGCTTTCACTTGCACTGTGACGTTTTTGTCTTCAACAAGATTGAGAAACCACAAAGGATGATTCGGGTCACCTCCGCGTGATGCGACGATGACAAAATCATCTCCGTCGCGACCATAGATAAGAGCACTGCGCCGAAGGTTTCCGGACTTTCGACCAGTTGTCGTGATTAAAAGAATCTGTGTTCCATTCCAGTCGTGACCATCTTCTCCATCTGAGGCCACATAACGCTTGATGTGATCGGCCACCCAATTAAGGGAACTATCAATGATTTCTTTACCCATGGTGTGAGGTTATTGGGCGGAACGCGCCGCTCGCCGCAATTCTTCACATTCGTCACGAACCCAACAACCGTCAAGATGGTCATTCACTAAACCCATTGACTGCATGAACGAATACATCGTGGTGGGCCCCACAAACTTCCACCCGCGTTTCTTCAAATCTTTTGAGAGACGAGTTGCAGACGGCGATGTACTTGGGACTCCCGATGGGTGCTGCGATTCGGCTTCTCGGCCGTAAGGAACATCTGGCGCGAACGACCAAAAATATTCGTGTAGCGAACCAACTTCGTGCTGGAGTTCACGAGCACGTTGTGCATTGTTGATCACTGCTTCAATCTTTCCGCGATGTCGAACAATGCCAGCGTCAGTGAGAAGTTGTTGGACATGTGAATCAGTCATTTTCGACACAATGGTCATGTCAAAGCCGTGAAAGGCATTTCGAAAGTTCTCTCGTTTACGCAGAATTGTCAACCACGACAATCCTGCTTGAAAACCTTCTAGACACAACTTTTCAAATAGTTTCTGATCATCGCGAACGGGGCGGCCCCATTCAGTGTCGTGGTAGTGCTGGTACGGGGCATCGTCACCAGGCCACCAACAACGAAACGAATCATCGTTGACCGGCTGCAACCACTCATGTGTCATTGCGACGTTCCAGATGTGAAGTGATTGCTGTACGACACAGTGCCCACCTGAATTGAGTATTCAGAATAAAACTCTTCGATTCCACGCTGTTGTGCTTCACGGTGCGCAGGATGATCTCTCCACGCCTCATGCGCCACTTGGTCTGCGAATGTCACGACCGTGACACGCTCGCCATCTGGTGCAACGAAAGTCTTGGCATCAATAAAACCGCTCATCCCTCGGGCAAGGTCTGTCATGGAGGGAGATAACGCTGCATATTCTTCTGTGGCGCTCTCCTTTAGGCGATTTCGGAAGATCGTGATGACATGAGATGGGTTTTGTGCCATGTCACAGTTTCCCACTCCTCCACCTAGGCACCAGCCACTATCTCAGGACTACGGTGACTGTTATGGGGTATTGGGGGCAAGATTCATCAGTTCCAGGCTTTACGCGTGGTCGCCTCGTTGCTGTTCTTGGGGCATTAGCCACCGCCACCATGCTGGCCAATCTTGAAACGTCCATCATTGCAACGGCACTTCCAAAGATTGTTGGCGACTTCAACTCATTCGAGAGTTTTGCGTGGGTGGGCACCAGCTACATCGTCACATCTGCAATTGCCACACCACTGCTTGGAAAGCTTTCAGACCTGTACGGTCGTCGTCGCATTTTCCAAATCACGATGGTTGTGTTTCTTATTGGCTCATTCCTATGTGGAGCTGCCAACTCAATGGGACAACTCATCGCAGCACGCGCTTTTCAAGGCCTCGGCGGTGGAGGTATTCAAGCGCTGAGTTTTGCGGTGATTGGAGACATCATTCCACCGCGTGATCGTGGTCGTTACATCGGCTACTTCACGCTCGCCTTTGTTGGCTCTGCTCTTCTTGGTCCACTTGTTGGTGGCTTCATCATCGACAACTATTCGTGGAAGTGGATTTTCTGGATCAATGTTCCGTTCATTTTGATCGTTGGAACTGTCACACATTTTGCACTGAAGCTTCCATTCAGTCGAAAAGAAGCAAAGCTCGACTATCTGGGTGCAGCGCTCTTATCTCTCACCATCGGCAGTTTGATGGTGGGATTGGAAGAGGGTCGCACCGGCTGGACAGAACAACACGTGTTGCTGTTATTTGCGACATCGATTGTTGGGCTCGTTATTTTCGTCTTCGTCGAGCAGAGAGCCGCAGAACCAATGATTCCGTTACGCCTGTTTTCAAACAAAGTGGTGTTTAGGTGCGCCATGGTGGGTATGTGTGCGGGAACCGTTGTCTATGGTTCTGGCTCTTTCCTCACACTGTTCTTCCAAGACTCTCAGTTCTTGTCCCCCACTGAATCTGGTTTGAGGTCGCTGCCGCAGATGGTTGGCGTTATCTCTGCAACCTTCGGCATTGGACGACTCATTTCTCGCACCGGTAGATACAAACCATTTCCCATCATCGGTGCGTTTGTTTCCGGTTTAGGCATGGTGGCCATCGCACAAATTGATGGCAACACGCCGTATTGGTTTCTTGTTCTCCCAATGATCATGATGGGATTTGGATCCGCTTCAATCTTTTCCGCAACATCTATCGCAAGTCAGAACGGTGTGGAGTTTCACGACTTGGGCGTAGCAACCGCAACGGTGATGTTCTTCCGATCACTCGGCGGTTCGTTGGGTCTCGCCATTTTCGGAACCGTTTTGAATTCAACAATTCGAAGCGAGATTCCAGCTCGCACAGGTATTGAGCCCGATAAAGCAGCGAGTTTGATTCGTTCTCCGGAAGACATTCAGAATCTGGTTGACGTACAACGACAGGCTGTGGTGGACAGTGTCGCCATGGGCGTTAGCCGCATCTATTGGTGTTGCGTCGCCATCATGGCAATTGGACTACTTATTGCAGTAGTACTGCCGGAGATTCCACTGAAGCAACGTGCTGGGCTCTCCGACGCAATGGAAAACTCATCAGCGCACTAACGATGTTCATCCTCGGAGCGTGTTAAAGCGTTGGGTCCCGATTCTCGGTGGCAACGCCTAAGACACGGCCAAGCTTGCGATAGCTACTGCGAAAAGCTTCCAACACATCTGGATTGTCCACTATTTCGTCTGGGAAACCTTCTTGGATGACAGTGATCAAGGTTCCACCATCTGACTCTGTGAATGATTGAACAGAACGAATGTTCATGCCTGGTTCGGCGAACACGAACAAATTGGGCTCTTGCATTTCAACAATGACGCCTTTGTTTTCATTCACAACTCCGGTGTCATCAAACACCATGTCGAATTCCACGCGTCCGCCAATTGTGAGATCCATAACAACAGACTCAAGAGGAACAGACAAGCCTTCAGGCGATATGAATTGATGAAACAACTCTGGAGTTGTCCATGCATCCCAGACTTGTTGCGGGTCGCAGTGAATCCAATGCTCAATAATGAGCGGTCGTGACATACCGCCATTCAATCACAGCGTGTATCGATACACATTGGTCTCGCGTTCAACAAAACCAAGTTTCTTGTACAGCTTGTTCGCTGCTTCACGAGACGGACGAGATGTTAAATCAACAGTCACTGCCCCACGACGACGAGCTTCCTCAAGTGCTGCGATATTTAGCGCGGCGCCAACTCCGTGGCCGCGTGCCGAGTCGTCGACAACAACATCCTCAATCCATGCACGTAGCCCAGTAGGGATACGGAATGTGGCAAGTGTCAAGGAGCCAACAATTTGACCATCGACCCGAGCAAGAAATAAGTCTGTTGCTGAAGACTGAACAATTTCCTCAAGCTCTGCCCGCTTTGGGGCCGGATTAGATGACGAAAGCTGAGGGATAAGAACTTCAAATGCCGCAACGATTTCGTCCGTGACCGTTTCGGCTTTTTCCACAACGACTGCCATCCCTCCACCTTGCCACACACGCCCCTAGGAGACGGTAGGTTTTAGAGGTAATGACGGCTGCAGATCATGTCCGATGGTTGTCGAGTCCACGACTCCAAAGTCCCACCATGATTGCTGCGTTCAGCGGGTGGAACGATGCAGCCGACGCCGCCAGCACGGCCGTGCGAACACTGATTGATGCCTGGAACGCTGAACCTCTGTGCGACATAGACCCTGAAGAGTTCACCGACTTCGCCACGATTCGTCCATCTGTTCGATTACAAGACGGTCTCACGCGAAGCATCGTGTGGCCAAAAGTCAGCATGTGGCATGCAAGCACACCGGGCTCCGATGTCATCCTCGTTCTTGGCCCAGAGCCAAGTTTGAAGTGGCGCCTCTTTACAGAACAAGTTGTGGGTGTTGCTGCACGGTTCGACTCTTCGCTCGTCCTCACGTTGGGTGCCCTCTTGGCCGATGTCTCGCACCGTACAGATGTACAAGTCATGGGTACCGCCAACGATGACCACACCATCGAGCGCTTCGATCTCCAACGGTCGCGCTACGAAGGACCAACCGGAATCATCAGTGTTGTACATGATGCCTGTCACCACTCATCATTGCCATCGGCAAGTTTGTGGGCAGCGGTACCGGCCATTGCATCTCAGATTCCTTCGCCGAAAGCTGCCAACGCTCTCATCGCTCGTGCCTGCGAAATCATCGGCACCCCATCACCTCTTCATGTCCTTCACAACCAAGTTGTCGCCTACGACAACAAAGTGGAAGAAATGATTGAAGACGATGAAGATCTTCGTGAATACGTTGAACGTCTAGAAACCATGGGTGACGATCCGTTTGGCCTAGATAACCCAAATCAACTCGAGTTTGATTTCGCAGACGACGACACAGACGACGATGGCGAAGAAAACATCGACACGTTGGTTGATGAGGTCGAGCAGTTCTTGCGCGACCAAGATTCCAACTAACTAATGGCCTTCACTGGCTCCACGCCACAGTTCAGTGCGTGGCGTGTCAAACGTTGCTGGTGACACAGTTCCATTAATGGCTGCAAACGCCATGTTGCCCCACCATTGCGCGCCGGCCGTTGGCGATGGCAATTCATCTGGACCAAACCAACCGACATCGCCCGTCTCTAGTGGATGAGGATTCAATTCACCACCCGTTGCCTTCATGTGAAACAACAACATGTACATACCGAAGCGCGAAAAACCCATTCGCATTCCATCAACGACTCCAAGCAACTGAAGTGGTTCCGCAATGATTCCTGTTTCCTCTTCCACTTCTTTCATTGCGACTTCCGATGGTGAATAGCCAACGTCTGCCCATCCTGTTGGATACAGCCACACGCCACTTTCTTTACGTTGGACGAGAAGAATCTTGCCTTCGTCGTTTCCAACAATTGCACCAATTGCTACTTTCGGTGTGACGTAACCGGGAACACCCTCGCCGATTGACTCCATCCACTCTTGGACAAAGTGGTCTTGTTCTCGACGAATTTCTAACGCTTCATCCGATGCAGACTTAATGTCTGCCGCAACTTTTAGGACTTCTTCGTACCGCTCTCGCTCGTACAAACTTTGTGTAAATCCCATACCTGTACGCGCAATGGCAGCAAGGGTCTCGCTCCAACGAATGAGATCGCGGGTGAAATCTTGAGGTTGTGCATCACTCACGAAATGCACCCTAGTTCCGAAAAGGAATCAGGTCACATTCAGCGATCCTGTAATGAAAAGAGAATCGCCCGTGAAATCTCTTTTCTATGCTCCTCATCAGTAATGCGACCACCACCAGATTCACGGACATAGAAAGCGTCGACTACTTCATTTCCTAGGGTTAGTACACGTGCATGTCGAATATCGAGACCAAGGTCTGCAATTGCCTTCGTGATGCGATGCAAAACACCAACTGTGTCTGGCGCACGCACTTCAAGAAATGTGGCGTTCGATGAGGCCGACTCATCGAATCGAACAGTTGGTTCTGCCGGGGCAACCGCAGACATCGCACGCTTCGGACGAGAGGTTGCAGCCCGATCTGCAAGTCGAGATTCAAGTGCAAGCCTGCCTTGGAGTGCTCGGTGCAAGTTCGCCTCAATCGGTTCCCACTCAATGGTG
>JBIIJW010000096.1:0-6017 GCA_044233525.1 Ilumatobacteraceae bacterium
TTCGCAACTGAATGGAAACGGCGTGTCGGTTTATGTAATCGACACAGGAGTTGAAAGTGATCACTCTGAATTCGCAGGGAGACTAGAGGAGGGGTTCTCAGCTTTTGACGGGACTTCTAACGCTGACGATTGTCAAGGGCACGGGACACATGTAGCGGGAACTATTGGTGGTTCAACCGTTGGGGTTGCGCCGAAATCAACAATCATTCCTGTGCGAGTACTTGATTGTCGCGGGCGCGGCGACACCGTCACCATTCTTCGTGGAATCAATTATGTTGTCGCTGATTATGCGGTGAGGGGAGGCCCAGCTGTCGCAAATCTCAGCCTTGGAGGTCCGATTGATCCGGTTCTAGACGCTGCAGTCCAAAAGATGATTTCGAAAGGAATCTCCGTAGTTGTTGCTGCAGGAAACTCAAACGCTAACGCTTGTTCAGTAAGTCCTGCTCGTGCACGGTCTGCAATTACTGTCGGGGCAACTGACAGTAACGATGTTCGGGCTAGGTTCTCTAACTTTGGAAGCTGCGTTGACCTATTTGCGCCTGGCGAAGATATTCAAAGTGCTTGGCTAAATGGCAATTATCGAAGGCTCAATGGAACTTCCATGGCAGCGCCGCATGTCGCCGGGGTTGCCGCGTTGGCGCTTCAGGAAAACCCAAGTCGCACTCCTCTGGAAGTGGTTCGGCTGATTGTTTCCTCAGGAACAAGAAGTGTGCTGAAGTCTGTCGGTCCAAATTCGCCGAATACGTTGCTATTCAGTTCGGCGTTCGCATCAGTCGCACCAACCACTTCGACAACTGTTTCTCCAACAGCGAACTTGATTTTTTCAGCCGAAAAGTTCACAGCGTTGAATGGCTCAACGATTTCGAGTTTTCAATTGAGTGGTTCGGCAGCAACAGACAATCAGTTGTGGTGGACTGCAACGGTAAGTGATCCATTGGGTCGTTTGGTTCCATCGGGTTCACAATTGTGTCCGGTTTCGTCGAGGTATCCATTTGGTGATTACTGCACTGGTGCTGGAGAATCTGGAGCTGGGGATCGTTTCCGTCGTGTTTACGGTGGTTTGTTTTGGATCAGTCCTCAGGCACCTGGAGGATCTTGGGTAGTTAGTTTTGATCCAATTCCTGGAGCACCGCCCGTTTCTGGAAAGGTCACGCTGCGGGTAATCCCGAAGTAGAAATTTGAGAATTGAGATTGTCGCGCAGGTTCTTGCGACAGTGAGTGGGGACAAAACCGCTTACTGGTAACCTGAGTTTTCCCAGAAATGGGCGCGTAGCTCAGTTGGTTAGAGCGCTACCTTGACATGGTAGAGGTCCCGGGTTCGAGTCCCGTCGTGCCCACCACACGCACTGCAAGCACTGCTGCAGTTTGCTCCCGAAGGATTTCTCGTACATGGACATCATTCTCGCGTTATGCGCTGCTGGTGTGTATGGAGTTGCCGATTATTGCGGTGGCCGCGCCTCTCGATCCGTTTCTGCCATCACGGTCACCTTTGTTGGTCAATCGTTTGGCTTCGCAATGTTGCTCATTCTTGTTTTGGCATCGGGGATTCCCGCACCAGGAGCTTCGGACTGGTTCTGGGCCGGCCTTGGTGGCATTGCCGGATCTACCGGGTTGCTCGCGTTTTATCGCGCCATGGGAAGTGGGTTCATGACGGTTGTTGCACCCATCTCTGCAGTCACAGCTACTGCTGTTCCGGTTGTCGTTGGTCTCGCCTCGGGGGAGCGCCCTGGGGTGTTGGCATTGCTGGGTATTCCGTTGGCGCTCATTGCGATTGCCTTAGTGAGTGATGTGTTGGGTCCTCATCATCGACGCGCTCCATTGAAAGTTCTCATGATGGCGTTTGGTGCCGGTGCCGTGTTCGGTTCGTTGTTTGTCATTCTGCGCTACACCAGCGACGACAGCGGTCTGTGGCCTGTGGTTGCGATGCGTGTTACATCGGTTCCGTACATGTTTGTTGTGATGATGCTGACCAAACGAAAGTTTTCTGAAGCTCGGGGCAATCTGCGCATTGTTGCCGCATCAGGAATCTTTGATAGTGCTGCGAATGCGTTGTACTTGCTTGCCGTGCGTGAAGGGATGATGAGCATTGTTGCCACCATTAATTCGTTCTATCCAGCAAGCACCTTGTTGTTGGCGACCAAAGTTGACAAAGAACGCATCCATCGCTCTCAAGCAGTCGGTCTTGGTTTTGCAGCACTTGCGCTGGTACTTATCTCAATCTCGTAAGAGACTTATTCGCCCAGGGCCGCTTTGATGACGGCGTCTGACTCACGTGACGCGCCTTTGAAGATGCCTTTCGCCATCAACGAAGATTCGCTCTTGCGACGAGTTTCATAAATCTCTGAACGTCCACGATGAATATCTGGATCATCAGGTGCAGCCCAACCAGCGAAGTCTGCAAGGTGACAGGCCAGGCGAAGGTCGCCAGATGTTGCTAACTCTTTGGCTCGTGCCATCAGCACATCTGCGCCGCCTGCAAGTGTTGCAATTTCGTGGCTTAATACTTCATCGGGTGATGGCTTCAACCGTGATGGTGCACCATCCCACCAGCCACCGAATTGACGCCAGATGTTGCGAACTACAAACTCTGGCTCGTCGTAGAGCGGGCGAAGATATGGCTTGCCAAGTGTTGCATCGGGAATCTTCACGCTGTGAATGATGGTGTTGAGAGACTCGCCATCATTCATCATCGACACGGTTGAGGAGACGAGGTATTCAAGCGCCGATGCAATTTCGTCAAGCACGCGAGCAATTCGTTCTTTTCCTTCAATTGGCAAACCGTGCGCGGGAAGCAACAACTCTGGTCCTTTGGCAACAATTGCTCGTAGCGCTGCGGCCCATTCAATAGGCCACCGTTGCACCTTCTGCGGGTTGCCCGCATTTGGGAAATTCCAAATGACGAAGTCGCCAGTCGCCACCCACTTTTTGTCGGGGAACCAAGACCACAAGTGGTCGTCTGTTTCTCCGCGGCCGTGATGAAACTCAACAACAGTGTCACCAAATGTCATGGTGGAAAAACGATCAACAACGTCTGTGGCTTTAAGAGTGTCGGGTGGAATGAACGTGTCTAGTCGCTTTGCTCCTGGTGCTGGCTGCAAGTCATTCATGACGGCGTTGAGGTCGCCTCGTACTCCGCCGAATTGGCGAGCGTTGATAATTCGATTCCATTGGTCGGTGTAGCGATAACGGTCAAATCGACGTTGAACGTTTTTGTGAGCAATAACTCGTGGAGCTGGGTGCCCTCGTTTTGCAGCGTCGGCACCGAAATCAACACTTCCGCCTACGTGATCGGCGTGGCCGTGGGTGTAAACCAATGCGTTGAATCGCGCATCGGTCCATTCGCGAATGGAATCAACAACTTGTTGGCCCGTGTTTTTGTGGCTGGTGTCAAAACAGACCAACCCATCGCCTGAGTTCCACGTGACAACATGGCTAAACGACTCCACCATGGCAAGGCCATCTGCAATCTCAGAGAGTTCTCCAGTGGTTCTATTCACTGGTTCGTCAGCAACACCTGAATCGACGATGCGGTTACTAAGACCAATCAGGTCTGCCATGGTGTGCCTCCGTTGTTTGTGAGTCATCCCTTGGCGAGGCCAAGCACTCTTTCACCAAGGATGTTACGCATAACATTCGATGTTCCGCCCATGATGGTGTAGCCGGGGCCATATGCAAGGCCTTTTGTCCAGTCATCCCACATCATGCCTTCGGCACCAAGTTGGCGATAGACGAATTCGTCCACCTTTTGTTGGTGTTCGGTGCAGAAGCACTTCGTTGCTGCAGAGAAACCGGCAGGGGCCTGACGCAATACTTCGCGGATCACAAGGATTCGGCCAATTCGATATCCCATCTCCAGCGACGCAATCTCTTGGCGCACCAGCACATTTGATGTGTCTGACTTTGACACGGCATATTGGAACTGTGCATAGTTCGACACCAGTCGATCAATGCCGCCGCGCTCGTGTTCTAGTTGGCGCATGGTTTGTCCGAAAGCTCCACCTGGTTGACCCACCAGATTGTCTTTAGGAACGCGCGCATCAGTGAAGAACACTTCGCAGAAGTGACGGTTTGTAGTCATGTCGGTGATCTGGCGTACTTCAATGCCTGGAGTCTTCATTGGCACGATGATTTCGCTAATACCTGCGTGAGGTGGACCCTCGTTGTTTGTCCGACAGATGAGATAGCAATAATCGGCGTCGGCACCGAAGCTGGTCCAAATCTTTTGTCCGTTCAGCACCCACTCATCGCCATCAAGAACTGCAGATGTTTTCAGTGATGCAAGGTCGCTACCTGAGTTCGGCTCGCTCATTCCAATGCACCAAGTTGTTTCACCAGCGAGAATGCCGGGCAAGAATTTTTCTTGTTGCTCTTTTGTCCCGTATTGAATGAGTGCGGGACCCATTTGACGATCGCCGAACCAACTTGCTGCAATTGGTGCGCCGGCTTTGATCATTTCTTCGCCAACAATCAGACGATCAATCGGCGGACGTCCACCACCGCCAAATTCCTTGGGCCAAATCATTCCAATCCAACCGCGCTTGGCCAGCTCTTGTGAGAACTCTTTGGAGTACCCATTCATCCAGGTGACGTTGTGTCGGCCGTATCGCTTCACGGCATCGGCGGCGACCTCGGCAGCCTCTCGACGCAGTTCCAACTGTTCTGGGGTCCATGCAAAATCCATAGCAGTAGTGATGGTAGGGGGCATCTCGGCGAGGTGCGCTATTGTGTACAAGTCAAATACAAGTGACATTGGTCGTGTCCTCATGCGGCCACATCCGAAAGGGATTCTCATGGCGAAAATCAAGGTTGACAATCCGGTCGTTGAACTCGACGGCGACGAGATGACACGCATCATCTGGCAGTTCATCAAGGACCGTCTCATCCTTCCGTATCTCGATGTGAACCTTGAGTACTACGACCTTGGTATGGAACATCGCGACGCCACCGATGACCAAGTCACCATCGATTCCGCAAACGCCATCTTGAAGCACGGCGTTGGCGTGAAGTGCGCCACCATCACCCCGGACGAAGCTCGTGTTGAAGAGTTTGGCTTGAAGAAGATGTGGAAGTCACCAAACGGCACCATTCGAAACATTCTCGGCGGTGTTGTTTTCCGCGAGCCAATTATCTGCAGCAACATTCCAAAGTTGGTGCCAGGGTGGACAAAGCCAATCGTTATCGGTCGTCACGCACATGGCGATCAATACAAAGCGACAGATTTCAAGGTTCCTGGCGCAGGCACCGTCACTATGACGTACACGCCAGCTGATGGAAGCGAGCCAATGCAGTTCGAAGTGGCAAAGTTCGGCAAAGACGGCGGCGTCACAATGGGCATGTACAACTTCAACGACAGCATTCGTGACTTCGCACGTGCTTCGTTCCGTTACGGACTTGCTCGCAACTATCCGGTGTACATGAGCACGAAGAACACCATCTTGAAGGCCTACGACGGCCAGTTCAAAGATCTGTTTGAAGAAGTCTTCAATGCTGAATTCAAGGCAGAGTTCGACAAAGCCGGCCTCACCTACGAACATCGCCTCATTGACGACATGGTGGCCTGCGCTATGAAGTGGGAGGGCGGCTACGTCTGGGCATGTAAGAACTACGACGGCGACGTTCAGTCAGACACCGTTGCACAGGGTTATGGCTCGCTTGGTCTGATGACATCTGTTCTCATGACACCAGACGGTCGCACCGTTGAAGCTGAAGCTGCACACGGAACCGTGACGCGTCACTACCGTGAGCATCAAAAGGGCAACAAGACATCAACAAACCCCATCGCCTCTGTGTACGCATGGACTGGTGGTTTGAAGCACCGTGGAAAGTTGGACAACAACCCAGCTCTCATTGGCTTTGCGGAAAACCTTGAGCGCGTGTGTGTTGAAAGCGTAGAAGGTGGAGAAATGACAAAGGACCTTGCCATTCTCATTTCAAAAGATCAACCATGGTTGACCACCGAGGATTATCTCGCTGCACTCGACCGTCGCTTGCAACAGAAGATGGCATAAACCAATGAA
>JBIIJW010000097.1:0-5995 GCA_044233525.1 Ilumatobacteraceae bacterium
GCCCGCAAACTGCCACCGCCGCCTGTGGACAGCCCGCCTACTGACGAATCCGACTAATTGAGGCCCCAAGGCCTGCTAATCGGCCGACAATGTCGTCGTATCCGCGGTCAATGTGGAACACATCGTAAATTTCAGTGATTCCTGGTGCTGCCAAACCAGCCACCACCAATGCAGCTCCGGCACGAATATCGGGGGCTATCACCGTTGCACCCTGCAAATGTTCAACACCGCGAACTACGGCATGATGGCCGTCGATCGTGATGTCAGCACCAAGTTTGCGAAGTTCTTCCACGTATCGGAATCGCCCTGGATAGAGATTCTCCGTCACAATCCCCACACCGTCAGCAATTGACAACATTGCCACGACAAGCGGTTTGTAGTCCGTGGCAACACCGGGATACGGCAAGGTGGAGACATCAATGGAATGAAGACGCTCAGGCGCCGTGGCAGTAATGCCATCGGTGTCGATGTGAAATGCAATTCCCATGTCTGCGAATCGCGACAACATCATTCCCATGTGTTCGGCCACGGCACGCGCAACACGAACGGTGCCACCACACATTGCCACCGCTGCAATATAGGTAGCGGCTTGCACTCGGTCGGTCACAACTTCGTGAGTCACCGCTTGCAACGATGATGCGGCAACGCCAGTCACTACCAGTGTTGATGTACCAATGCCATCGATACGTGCACCCATTTTCTTCAACATCTCGCACAAGTCAACAATCTCTGGTTCGCGCGCAGCATTTCGAATTGTGGTGGTTCCATCTGCAAGAACCGATGCCATCAAGATGTTTTCTGTTGCGCCCACACTTGGAAAATCAAACTCAATGTCTGCACCGCACAATTGAGCACATCGCCCAACGATTCCCTCAGATGTCACGTCGAACGTGGCACCCATTGCTTCTAGTCCGCGCAAGTGCATGTCTATGGGTCGGCCACCAAAGTCATCACCGCCCGGAAGAGCGATGTTGACCTCACCAAATCGCGCCAGCAACGGACCCACCAGATTCACAGAGGCGCGAATGCGATCAGCCAACTCAAAGGGCGCCACTGGAGTGATGTTTCCCGAGTTACGAATGACGAGGTGTTGACCCACTTCATGGGCAGGTGCCGTCTCGGTACGAATCTCTAGTCCGACTGCTGTGAGAAGGTCGGCCATGATGGCGACATCGTCGATGACAGGGACATTGGTGAGGAGGTATTGACCATCTGCCAGCAGCGTGGCGGCCATCAACTTCAATACCGAATTCTTGGCGCCGGGTACGACAACTTCACCCGATAGTGGACCGCTGTGGCCAGCAACGATGACGTCGGTTACGCGGCTCGACTCATCTGTCATACGTATCAGTATGCTCCCGCCGTGCCCTCCAATGGGAGTACTCCCCGAATTCGCTTGCCCAAGTGGGTCTCCTCGAGCGAATCTTTCACGCCCCGACAGAAGAAAATTCTGCTGTTAATGGCATTGGCGTCGATGTCATCGGCGTTCGTGAACACCCTCTTTACGCAAACGGTCGCCTATGCAGCCGACGAATTCGGAATCAACAACGCAGGTCAAGGAATTGGAGCGGCCATCGTTCGATGGGGAATCATCATCTGTCTTCCCATCGTTGCATTCGCAGATCGCCGTGGCCGCCGACCCACCATGATTGCAATGGCGTGGGTGGCGCCCCTCGTGTGCGCGTTAGGCGCGTTCGCACCATCATTTCCATTCCTCGTTGCAACGCAGACAATTGGTCGCCCACTTGGGTTGACACTCGACATCTTGATTGGCGTTGTCGCCATTGAAGAGATGCCACGCAACGCGCGCGCGTATGCCACCGGACTTCTGGCAGTCCTAAGCGGTTTCGGCGCTGGAATTGCAGTTGCATCATTGCCACTAGCTGACATCAGTGACACCTCGTGGCGCTATGTCTACCTCGTGACATTGATGTGGCTCGTTGTTGCGCTCGCATTAATGAAATGGCTCCCCGAATCACAACGATTTGAAAAACATCACAACATCAGTCGCGAAGCAGTTGCAGCAGCTCGTGCTGCATTGAGAACATCAATTGGACGGATCTGCACCGTTGTGTTTCTCACCAACTTGTACATCGCCACTGCATCAATCTTTCAGAATCGATATCTCAAAGAAGATCGTGGCTATTCCGCAGCACTTGTTGCTCTCTTCACCATCGCAACAAGTGCACCCGCCGCGCTTGGCCTGATTGTGGGTGGACGCATCGCAGACGAACGAGGCCGACGAATTCTTGGCGCCACAATGGTGCCGCTTGGTGCCCTGCTCTTGGCACTGTCGTTCAACACGTCGGGCATCACAATGTGGATTGTTGCAATTGCAGGTGGTCTTGCATTTGGGATTTCGTTCCCGGCAATGGCCGTGTATCGAGGCGAATTGTTCCCAACAGCAGTTCGCAGTCTGGCCGGCGGCATCATCATGACCTCGGCTCTCATTGGCGGAAGCATTGGGCTCGTTGCTGGAGGACGCATCATCGACACCGGTATCCCCTACGGCACGGTGATGTTGTGGCTGGTTCTTGGACCCGTTGTCGCGTCGCTGGTGGTGTGGTTTCGATATCCAGAAACTGCTCACCGAGAACTTGAAGAGATTAATCCCGTTGATTTGATGCGCTAAGCGACGCGACCCAATCACGAACGACAATCGCCACATCTGCGTCTTTTCGCGCAAGTTCATGTCGCGCATTTTCTATCCAACACCATGTGACGCGAGACCGAACTACATCAAAGGCTTCTTGCAATTCTTCTGGCGTCCCGAAATCATCTTTCGTTCCACTCACACATAATGTTGGAACATCAACGTTTGGTAAATGTTCAATACGTCGCGCATCAGGCTTCTTCGGTGGATGCAATGGATATGACACCAGTACCAACCCAGCCACAGTCAGTGGATCAGTTTCATCGGCAACAGCCATAGAACACATACGGCCACCCATTGATCTGCCACCAATCACCAGTGATGACGTCTCAACACCTAGCGACGATGCAAATGCACGTACTTCGTCTTTCACACACTGCACCAACACCGGTGCCTTGTCTGGAAAAGACTTTCCTGCTTTGCGATACGGAAAATCAACGCGTGCAACAGGAAGTGGCGCAAGTGCTTCTTCCATGGCGATGAGTGACGAATGAGTGGAAGACGACCCAGATCCTGGAAACAACACGACGCCATTCACCAGCGTCACAAAGCCTCCAACAAGATGCGACGAGCTTCGGTGACATCCATGATGAGTTTGCCGGCGTTCTTTTCATTGCCACCATGATCTGGGTGCACAGCGCGCAAACGTTCGCGATAGCGCGACGTGATTTCGCGCTTACTTGGCTTCACGGTGCCACCCGGAAATCCGAGGACATCTAATGCCCACGCTCGCGGATCCGCAAGCGCCGCCACCGACGATGACTTTGAACCTGCGAGATACGAGATGAAAGATGGACCAATAGGGCCCCTCCATGTGAAGGCTCGACGCATGACCGGAATTAGTGATGCTCGAATTTGTGGATCAAGGCGCTCTAACGCATAGAGGGAACCCAACACTTGCTGAAGTGGCGTTCCACTGCTATTCATCTCGAATTCAATGGTGTCACCAGCTCCCATCATGCGATGTGTGCTGTACGTGAGGCCATGTCGATCTACTTGGAATCGATGTCGAAGTCGTGGTTGAACCACACGAGTACCGCGTTCAATCTCTGACAACAATCGCTGCAAATCGACGTGCAGATCTTCATCCACATCTTTGACATGTACCGCGAGGACTGCACCGAGAAGAATTCCCCCAAACCCAGGGGCGGGGTCGACGGGAAGATACAGGTGGCCGAGCGACAGGCGTCGAGTAGGTGCAATGGGCCGGGAATGAAAGATTTCCAATTCGGCCAACAGCATGATGATGACGCTACCGACCGCCTCACAAGCACTTCTCCCGCTGCCCTGTTTTCTGTGACACACCGTCGTGAGAAAATGGGGGTGCATCAAGAGAATCGCAGTGACAAGCGATCAGCAACCGAGCCAGACCGGCCACGGTGCTTGCAACGTCAGTGGTAAGGCCACTGATGTTGGATGCGACGGTGGTAGCGCAAGTTGCCAACGTACAAGCACAGGTCGGTCCCCAACAGATAGGAGACCCACCATGTCAGACCCGCGTTACGGCACCGAACCACCGGCAAGCCTCGATCATTTTCGAATTGTCTTATCTCGCTACGAGGTTGACCGCATCCTGCATTACACCCACCCCATTCCAAACAAGATGGGATTCACAGCGAAATTCTTCGCTGAGAACTACCCCAGCGGAAGCCTGCAGAAGTTCATGGCCGTCTTTCGCGAAGCAAAGATCTTGCTGCCTGGCGGTTCAGTAGGCGGACGCTGCCACTGGAAACTGAAGTACATCTACTTCGCTAGTCGCACCATTTTCTACGTGCAGTGGGACCCAGAGGTCACCGAAGACGACAACAAGTTTTACGGCGGCTATCAGTTCCTCAAGCCACTTAGTGAATTTCTGGATAACGGAGAATCAGAACTGACTGAGGAATGATTCGGTCACAATCATTTCGCGAATCACGCTGCGCGACTCACGAAAACCGTGTCCCTCGCCTTCCATCACTTCTAGTTGAACATTGCCACCTGCTGCGCGAACAACATTCTGCAATCGCTGTGAATGAATCAACGGCACAGACGCGTCTTTGTCTCCATGGAAAATCAAGGTAGGAACGCGTGCGATTCTATGTGCATGTGTCAAGGGTGTGCGCATGTGCAGTGCTGGATCATCGGGGCCATATGCGCCGAGCAACTCTGGCATGTAGTGAGTTTCAAACGGATCATCACCGCGCATTAATTCCGCAAGATCAACGACTGGATAGGACAGCACCATTCCCGCAAGATTCTCGGGTAAACGTGCAGCTGTGTTCAACGCCGTTAATCCACCTGCGCTGCCACCCATTAACACGGTGCGCTCTGGGCGATAACCAAAGACGCGTTGAACATGTTGCAGAACAGCACACGTGTCGTCGGTATCTGTTGCGCCCCAGCCACCATGCAGTGCTGTGAGAAAGTCACGCCCGTATCCCGTGGTACCTCGATGATCAACAACAGCAACTGACCAACCACGAGAGATCCAAAAAGCGAGACGCGGCCTAAATGTGACTTGCCATTGATCGGTGGGGCCACCATGCACCCACACAATGAGTCCATATGGATGCTTTGATGATCGATACAAGCGATACGGAATCACAACACCGTTCTGTTCTGCTTCGTGCACTGACGGCTCAACAAGTTCTGCATCAATCTCGGGCGATGTCCACATGTCGTCTCCGCTGCGCGCAACGATGATTCGCGACGGAGTCTCTAGTTGTGTCACGTCGTACACCACTACCTGTTGTGGTGTACGCGCACCAGAACGAAGTGCACACAATGTGTTCTCTTCCCAGGACACACAACCATGCACAGCGCGACCAATCATGTGCCGCTCTTGTGTCACCCTGTCGTATACCCACAGTGAACCGAACCCGTATTCATTTCGTGTGTAGGCAACTTTTGTTCCATCTGTATTGAAACACCACGTGCGTTGTCCGGGTCCCCACGTGGGCCCACCGTGTTCGCAGTCATCGTCAATGACAACATCATGGGACACGATTCCATCGGCGAGAAGTCGCACATTATTGACACCAGTTCGATCATCGATGTATCCGAAGCTGTTCCCTGCGGTACTAAATCGCGGCTGCTGAACGGCGACGCCTGTTGCAACAGGTTCTGGATACACCGTGCTCTCCGTCCACGGCATGTGTGGCCTGTTCCATGTCACGCACATACCGTCGGAGCCAGCACACGCGTCAACAGCAAAATCCTGTGCTTCGTATACAAGCCACGGTTCGCCAGAGTCTGCGTGACATCCCCACAACTGTTTCCAGTCTGCAATCGCATAGACAGACCGATTCATGTAATCGAACACCGGCGTTGACCAAGAACGAGTGATGTCAAAGGGCAAACGAC
>JBIIJW010000098.1:0-5918 GCA_044233525.1 Ilumatobacteraceae bacterium
TTAACCAATCTCCATTACGGCGGCGTACTTCGCTCCAGCCGGTGAAGTCTTGAGGAACTAGCGGTCGCAACACCACGCGTCGGCCGTACAAGCGAAGTCCAACGCTTGTGGGGCGAGCCGGGTGCATAGCCGTCATGGCTTTAGTCTGTCACGCTGAGCGATGCCGTCTAGCAGGCTGCGTGTGGACACGATGATGGAGTCCAACTGCAATCGACGCATGGTGGCCACGAGAATGCAGCATCCAGCAACGATGATGTCGGCTCGCTCTGCGGGGAGGCCAGGGTTCAGCATGCGCTCATCCAAGGTTTCGGTGGCCAGTGTGCGAAACACATCTTCTGCGGCATCCCGCGTGAGTTCGAAGCCATGTAGTTGTTGTTCGTCGAACTCGGCAAGTCCAATCTCAACGGCAGCAATTGTGACAACAGTTCCTGCAATGCCGACAACGCGCGATGGTGAAGCCAGTGCTGGAATGGTGCGACCCAGCTCTTCTAGTTCATCAGCAACGGCGCCAATGAGGTTCGTGAGATCTTCAGGTTTTGGTCGCTGCGATCCCGTGTGTGATGCGGTGGCAGTAACAGCGCCAAACGGAATGCTGGCCGACATGTCTGCATCCAAAACTCCAACGGTGTATTCAGTGCTCCCCCCACCGATGTCAATGACAAGGGTTGGTGCAAGAAGTTCTGGAAGTCCGCTGAGTGCACCACGGAATGAAAATGTTGCTTCATCTTTCTCGCTCAGCACTTCCACGGTGAGCCCAGTTGCACTGCGAACAGCCTCAATGAAGTCTGCAGTGTTTGTTGCGCGCCGACACGCAGCAGTGCCGGTGATGGTGATGTGTTGTGCATGGTGTTGTTGTGCAACAGCAATGTGTGACTGAATTGTGGAAACAGTTCGCGCGATGGCTTCTGTGGACAAAGAGCCCGTGGAGTGGAGAGTTTCTCCAAGACGTGTGGTGGCAACAATGCGAGCGAGGTCTTGACCGCTGCTGTCTTGCACCAGAAGGTTTGTGGAGTTTGTTCCAACATCAATGACTGCAATGGTCATACTCGTTGCGCTCTTTCAATTCCGCGTGCATCTAACTGTTGTGCCACCCACTCACCAACAGCGTCGTGGCCGCCTGCTAGCCAATGACCGAAATGCGCGTGCAGACACTTCACTCCGCGTCGAGTTCCGCCAACACCAGCAGTGGGGCGGTGGCCCGTATGCGTTGTCGGAATGAGCGCGTCGCGGCGCTGGGCATACGACGCATGTATCTCATCGATGACATCAAGACCAAGGATTGCTTCCACTTCGTCAACGGCACCATTGGCTTCCAGTTGACTCACCGCATACACCTCTGCACTTCCCACTAGCCAATACAGCGTGGGCATTGGTGTTCCGTCGTTGAGCAGTGGTGCGTTCATGACAACCACAGGTTCTCCGGTAGCGGAACGAACAACAACACGGAAATCTCCTTGCGGAGTTCGCCCGATGAGTCGTGTGACGTCGGCGATGTCGGCCTCAGTTGGCGGTTCTCCCGCAAGTTGCATGAGTTATTTCGCGACGAGCCAAATGATGACAGCAGCAACTACAACAACAACCGGAAGTGCGCGCTTGAGAATGGCGCCACTGCTGACCGACAACAAGTTGAGTGCTTCCACTTCTTGTGGCGCGGCTGGCGGTGTTGATTCGCCTGGTGCCGATACATCGCTTGATTGCGAAGTTGCCGCACCATTGCCTGCTGCAATGAGACCGTTCAAGTTGCTGACGAATTGATCGAGCAGTTTGTTTGAGATGTCTGCCATGGCACCGCGTCCGAACTGAGCGACTTTGCCGGTGATGTTGAGGTCTGTGGTGACAGTGACCTTGGTGGATGTAGGCGATTCTTCAACGAGTTGCGCAGTGATCAACGCAGATGCGTTTCCTTTGCCAGTGGTGTCGCGGCCTTCACCTTTGAGGACTGCTTTGAAGTTGGCATTGTCGCGTTCAAGGAAACTTGCTTGACCTTTGAACTGCGCCTGGATGGGCCCAACTTTCACCTTGACAAAACCGCTGTAGGTCTCGCCGTTCGACTCTTCAAGCTTTGCGCCAGGCAAGCAGGGGGCAATGCGCTCAACGTCGGTGAGGATGTCCCATGCATCGGCTACTGGAACTGGCACTGTGAATTCATGATTCAGGTCCATTGCGAGAGATCCTCCGTGGTATCAATGTCTGCGGAAACGCCCTTGCAGGCTACTTCCCGAACTAGTTCTGGGTGTAGGTGCATCAATGTTCGAGCACCCGCATCGGGCTCGGTGGTGAGGCTAAGAAACTCGCTCCACACGGACTGTGCGAGTTTCACCGGATTTCCACGCACGCCGTCGTAGGTGGCCACCACAATGTCGCCGTCTGCTTCGGCAACTGCTTGCCACGCGTTGGGGGAGATGAAGGGCTGGTCCCCAAGGCCAATGACCACCGAGTCGTATCCCTGCTCCATGGCAAAGCGCACGGCCGTGGCGACCGAGGAGTGCTGACCCGAGGCCCAATCGGGGTTGTGGAGAACGGTGAGGCCCTCTGTAAGCCCCCCAAGGTCGACGGCGCCCGTGACAACCGCTGTGTCGCCGATATGGGCGTTCTGCATGGCCAGGAGGGCGTGAGACACCAATGGGAGTCCCCGAAACGGTGCGAGCAGCTTGTGGATGGGGCCAGAAAAGCGTTGTCCTGCACCAGCGGCCAAAAGAACCGCCAATCGTGTTCTACGAGGAGAGGACATAAGTAATAGCCTGCCTGAAATGCTTTGTTCCGCCACACTCCGGCGCGCATTCGTTGCGGCAAGTCTTGTGGTGGTGTCGGCTTTCCCTGTGTCGGCGGTGCAGGCCACGAATGGTTCTGCCGATGGGCGTGCCGGACTTTTGATGATGCCGGGCCAGGCGATCCGCAACCGCAACCCCATTTCGGTGAATGCAGTGACGGCACTGAACATCATCATGCGGACCGAGAACATTGAAGATCCCACCTATCTCGCGATGCGTCAAAAGGTGTCCGACTTGGTGGCAGCCCAGATGTCGCTCGATTCAGTGAAGTTGCATAAAGCGTGGTCGCGTTCATCCCGCGATCATCAAATTGCTGTCCTCACTGCATTGACACAACTTGATGTTCGTTATGTAGTGGGCAAAGAGTCGCCCTATGTGCACGTTGATTGTTCTGGTTTGTTGTGGTTGGCGTGGCGTGCAGCTGGTGTCGATATGCCTCGACAAGCGGTGTCGCAGTTAGACCGTCGTATGCGCGTTGAACGCGACAAAGCTGTTGCTGGTGACATTGTGGGAGAGGGAACACACGTACACATCTATTTGGGCGTTGGTCGTGCCATGGTGCATGCGCCGTTCAACGGAAAAAGTGTGCGCTTGAAGATGATGTCAGAAGCTCAATACAACCGAGTTGTGTGGGCTAACCCCAGCAATATTGCAACGTATCGTCTGTAGTACTCAGTGAATTGAGCCGTCGGTCGCCGACAATGAACGTGCTTCGCGTCCTGTACGTGCTGCAATGATTTCGCCAACGATGCTGATGGCAGTTTCTTCAGGTGTGCGTCCACCAAGATCGAGACCAATTGGTGAATGCAAGCGCGAAAGATCTTTTGTTTCAGTGACACCCACTTCGGCGAGGCGTTCGAGGCGCTTTGCATGTGTTTTACGACTGCCCATCACGCCGATGTAGCCAACATTTGTTGCCAATGCGCCTTGAATTGCGGGGACATCGAACTTTGGGTCGTGGGTGAGAATGCAGACCGCGTCACGGGGCCCAAGACGACTGCCACGCTCGCTAAACATTGGCGTTGGCCACGTGACGCGCACTTCGTCTGCCATGGGGAAGCGACGCTTTGTTGCAAAGATTTCGCGTGCATCGCACACGGTGACGTGGTACCCGAGAACCTTGGCTACACGAGCAAGCGCAGCGGTGAAATCTACGGCACCGAAAATCCACATCAATGGTGGCGGCGAGAAACTTTCAATGAAGACACGCACCGTGTCTGTGTCGATGAGATCTTCTGGTGTTGATTGTCCGTCTGGTCCGTAGTGGCGAACAATGGTGCGACCTGCTTCTAATTCGCCTGCGGCATCACGCGAGACAACGCGATCTAGTTCTGTGTTTCCCAACGATCCTGCGGCAACACCTTGTGGTGTCACGACCAAGATAGATCCGGTATGTGGACCTTCAATAACAGTGGCAAGTGCAACTGGCGAGTTGTCGCGAACATGAGTGGAGAAGATGTCGTATGCGTTCATGTCACCACTCAAGTGGTTGTATGAACAAGTGGATAATTCCACCACAGGTGAGACCAACTGCAAAAGCTTCGTCGTCTGAGTAACCAAAGGTCACAACACGGCTTGGTTGTTCACCAGCAAGAATTGCTAATGCTTCGGAGACCACTGCACCTTCCACGCATCCGCCACTGACAGAACCAATGACTTCGCCGTCTTCATTCACGGCCATTGCCGCGCCAGCATCGCGCGGGCCAGACCCTTGAATGTCGACAACACGTGCAAGTGCAATGCGCTTGCCAGATGCTTTCCAGCGATCGATGTCGTCGAGTAAATCACGCATGATTGATGACCTTTGTGAGTTGTTCGAGAGCGTCGAGGGAATGTCCCTCTACGAATTCATCAACATAGGGCAAAGCAGCAGCCATTCCACGTGCAAGCGGCGCATAGCCAGGAGTGACCTTGAGTGGGTTCACCCACACCGTGCGAAAGGCCACTCGTTTCAGGCGTTCCATCTGCTCTGCCAACACGGCGGGCTCTCCGCGATCCCAGCCATCGGACAAGATGACCACAATGGCGCCCCGGGCCATTCCTCGCACGCCCCACTCGTCATTGAACAATCGCAGTGTTTCACCGAGACGAGTGCCACCGCTCCAGTCGCGCACCGATTCGCCAGTGCTTCGCAATGCGCGGTCGGGGTCTTTCGATGACAACTCTCGAGTCACGCGAGTGAGCCGTGTGCCAAGGGTGAAGGCCTCAACTCGTTGCCGGCCTGCAACACCAGCATGAACGAATCGAACAAGAGCGCGTGCATACGGCTCCATTGATCCGCTGACATCGAGAAGGAACACAATGCGGCGTGACTTGGATCCCTTTTTTGTCCAGCGACGACGCATTGGTTCACCTGCGGCAGCCAGTGACGCGCGAACAGTTCGTCGCATGTCCGGGCGTGTGCCACGTTTTTGTGTGGGCACGGTTCGTAGCGACGGACGTGGTGGTCCCGCCATGCGAAGTGCATGCATGAAACGTTGCGCTAACTGCATCTCATCGTCGGAGTATTCCGCAAAGTCTTTTTCGCGAAGAGTTTCCACTCCCGAAAAACGCACGGTGATTGTTGGTTCCTCTGACGCTGTGGCGGAACCATCTGCTGTGCCTTCTTCGTCGGTGTCGAGAGCAACCGTGATGTGGCTGAGTTCTTCAGGAAGTGCATCGGGCGATTCGCGATGGTCCCAGAACACTCGGAAGGCCGCGTTGTATGAGGGAATGTCTTCGGGGTGACGAATCAGTGTGGAGCGCCCCGCCCAGTACACCGCATCTCGATCGTCCATTCCCACTAACGCCAGAGCGTTCATGAAAGTAAGAACAGAATCAAGTGGGGTTGCAATGTCGAGGGAACGCAACAGACGAGCAAATGCCACGGCAATTTCGTCGGGTGATGACTCGACGGTGAATGTCATTGCTATCCGTTCAGCAATCCGCGTTCGAAGGCTTGACGAACAATGGCGGCTACACCGTGATCGCGCACTCGGCTTTGATCTTCTCGATACTTCAACACAGTGCCCAACGTTTGTTCAACAACTGTTTCGTCAATTTGTGTGACGCCTAAGCGGCCAAGTGCCGTTGCCCAGTCAATTGTTTCTGCCACGCCAGGTGGTTTGTACAAGTTGAGCCCACGGAGTGCTTCAACGGCTGCGGCCA
>JBIIJW010000099.1:0-5885 GCA_044233525.1 Ilumatobacteraceae bacterium
TTGGCACAAAATCGGTCATTTTGGGGCATTTGTGGCCGACCCAGACCATGGGGGTGGGCGAGGGTGCTTGACTCGGGGCTCTGGTCGGCGTACCTTGCCCGAAGTTCGGCGAGACCCCCGGGGCGGAGGGTCTATTTTCCCGTTGTCTCGGGGCCTACTTTGCCGATAGCGTCATAGTTTGCTGTGTCTCACCTCTCCTGCTTTCGCATTGCCCAAAATCAGTGCGCCTGCATGAGCGACTGCGACATTGCACTCCCTCGTCCCGCCTGTCAGGAGTAATCGTGGCCCCACGTTCGTCGTCACATGAGCGCTATTCGTTCGCAAACCTTTCAGAGCACCTTGAGTTGCCCGATCTCATTGCTGTACAGCGTGAGTCATTCGATTGGTTCATGAAAGAAGGTCTTCGCGAAACATTCGAAGACATCTCACCAATCACCGACTACTCAGGTGATCTTCGTTTGGAACTTGAATTTGATCCAAACGATGAAGATCTCTGTCCCGGACCAAAGTTCACCGAGGAAGAGTGTCGCGAGAAGGAAATGACGTTCTCCACGCCTGTGTTCGTGCGCGCCGTTTTCTCGAACCGTCAAACCGGTGAAATTAAAGAACAAGTTGTGTTCATGGGTGACTTCCCAAAGATGACCAACAAGGGAACATTCATTATTAACGGAACCGAGCGCGTTGTTGTATCGCAGCTCGTTCGTAGCCCTGGCGTTATTTTCGAACCAGGTGAGCGTTACCGCCTTCGTAACTTGGCCAAGCACCAGTTGGTGAAGGGAACTGTTCACCCATACCGCGGTGAATGGCTGGAATTCGACGTCGAGCACAAGCCAGGTAAAGACGTCACCGCTGGTACACGTGTTGCACGTAAGCGCCGCATGAGCATCTTCGTTCTGTTGCGCGCACTTGGTTACGACGAAGCAGGAGCACCAGGCTTCCTCGACCGTTTCGTCAACTACTTCGACTTCCTTGAAGGACAGTGGGAAAAAGACCGCAACGTGCATCAAACACGTGAAGAAGCATTGCTAGAGATCTACCGTCGCGCACGTCCGGGTGAACCAGCAACTGCAGAGTCTGCTCGTGTGTACTTCGAAGGCGCATTCTTCGAAAACCGTCGTTACGACCTCAGCCGCGTTGGCCGTTACAAGATCAACCGCAAGCTTGGCGAAGAACTCGAAAAGATTCCTTCACTGTTCGGTTTGTCAAAAGACCAGCTAGACCTTCCAACAGACGACCAAGACGTTCTGTCAAAGTGTGAAGTTCTTGCTGCCGTGTCGTACATGTTGCACCTCGTGAAGCAAGAGCCTGGCTACCGCCTCGACGATCAAGACCACTTTGCAAACCGTCGTGTTCGCTCGGTGGGAGAGTTGATTCAGAACCAGGTTCGTATTGGTTTGTCCCGTATGGAGCGCGTTGTTCGTGAGCGCATGACCACGCAAGACGTGGAAGCAATCACCCCGCAAACACTCATCAATATTCGACCAGTTGTTGCAGCAATCAAAGAGTTCTTCGGAACATCACAGTTGTCGCAGTTCATGGACCAAGTCAACCCGTTGTCTGGCCTCACACACCGTCGCCGTTTGTCTGCACTCGGACCTGGTGGTCTCAGCCGTGAGCGCGCGGGCTTCGAAGTTCGAGACGTTCACTTCTCGCACTACGGCCGTATGTGTCCTATCGAAACTCCAGAAGGTCCAAACATTGGTCTGATTGGCGCTCTCTCGTCGTATGCACGTGTGAACCAATTCGGTTTCATCGAGACTCCCTACCTTCGCGTCAAGAACGGCAAAGTCACGAAAGAAATCGTGTACATGGCTGCAGACGAAGAAGAGAAGTACGTCGTTGCACAGGCAAACACGCCTGTAGAAAAAGATGGTTCGTTGAAGGGGCCACGCGTGTTGGTGCGTCGTTCACCACAGGCAGCAAGCCTTGACGACCTTCGTCGCATGTTGGAAGCAGAAAGCTTCTTCGGTGCAACAACAGACATCGCATCAGTGACACCAGACGAAGTTGACTTCATCGACGTCTCGCCAAAGCAAATTGTGTCAGTTGCTACTGCATTGATTCCGTTCCTCGAGCACGACGACGCAAACCGCGCGCTCATGGGTGCCAACATGCAACGCCAGGCCGTGCCTTTGGTGCGTGCTGAAGCTCCATATGTTGGCACTGGTATCGAGAAGCGCGCAGCTCATGACGGCGCAGACGTCATCCTCGCTGAGGAAGACGGCGAAGTCGTTGAGATCACCGGCGAATGCATCGTGGTGAAGTACGCCAGCAAGTCGAAGAAGACCGAGCACAAGCTGATGAAGTTCCATCGCTCGAACCAAGACACCTGCATCAACCAGATCATTCGCGTTCGCGAAGGTCAGAAGGTAAAGGCCGGACAACTTCTCGCAGATGGTCCTTCAACAGACGATGGCGAGTTGGCTCTTGGTAAGAACCTGCTCGTGGCATTCATGCCATGGGAGGGTTACAACTTCGAAGACGCCATTATCTTGTCCGAGCGCATTGTTCGTGACGACGTGTTGACATCTATTCACATTCACAACTACGAAGTAGATGCTCGCGACACCAAGTTGGGTGAAGAAGAAATTTCTCGCGACATTCCAAACTTGTCAGACGAAATCGTTCGCGACTTGGACGACGAAGGCATCATTCGTATTGGTGCTGAGGTTGGTCCTGGAGACGTTCTCGTCGGAAAAGTAACTCCAAAGGGTGAAACAGAACTCACACCAGAAGAGCGCCTCTTGCGCGCCATCTTCGGTGAGAAGGCTCGCGAAGTTCGCGACACCTCACTCAAGGTTCCACACGGTGAAGGCGGCAAAGTTATTGACGTCAAGGTCTTCTCGCGTGAAAACGGCGACGAGTTGCCACCAGGCGTTAACAAGTTGGTCAAGGTCTTCGTTGCACAGAAGCGCAAGATCTCCGTTGGAGACAAGCTTGCTGGTCGCCACGGCAACAAGGGTGTTATCTCAAAGATTCTCCCTGTTGAAGACATGCCATACATGGAAGACGGAACACCAGTTGACATCATTCTGAACCCACTTGGTGTTCCAAGCCGAATGAACGTTGGACAGGTTCTTGAATCGCATCTCGGTTACGCAGCACGTTGGGGTTGGACAGACACCAAGAACAACAAAGTTGTTGGCGAAAGCCCACAGCGTGGAACAGAGTCAAAGACTCGTGCCGCAACAGACCCTGCAACATTTATTGCAACACCAATTTTCGATGGTGCTCACTGGGATGAAGTGGAAGCCGCTGGCGAACACCCAACCATCAAGGCAATCCTTGAAAATCTCAACCCAGAAAGTGCTGATGGCAAGCGCCTCATCATGAACACGGGTAAGACAATGTTGCGCAACGGTCGCACCGGCGAGTTGTACGACAACCCCATCACGGTTGGTTACAAGTACATCTTGAAACTGCACCACCTTGTCGACGACAAGATTCACGCACGTTCCACTGGCCCATACAGCATGATCACTCAGCAACCGCTTGGTGGTAAGGCACAGTTCGGTGGACAGCGCTTCGGTGAAATGGAAGTGTGGGCACTCGAGGCATATGGTGCCGCGTACTGCTTGCAGGAACTTCTCACCATCAAGTCAGACGACGTTCTTGGTCGCGTGAAGGTCTACGAAGCCATCGTGAAGGGTGACAACATCCCTGAACCAGGAATTCCAGAATCGTTCAAGGTTCTCATGAAGGAAATGCAATCACTGTGTCTGAATGTTGAAGTTCTCGACAATGCAGGCAAAGAAATTGAAATGCATGAATTCGACGATGAGATTTATCGCACCGCCGAAGAACTTGGAATTGACATCAGTCGTCCAGAGCGTGGCTCTGACGATGACGACCGCCGCCCAGCTCGCGCTTACTGATCCGCCCGACCCTAAGGAAACGACACTCCAATGCTCGACGTGAATATGTTCGACCAACTCCGCATCGGCCTTGCCACTGCGGATCAAATCCGCCTGTGGTCAAAGGGTGAGGTAAAGAAGCCTGAGACCATCAACTACCGCACACTGCGTCCAGAGAAGGACGGACTCTTCTGCGAAAAGATCTTCGGACCTACTCGCGACTGGGAGTGCTACTGCGGTAAGTACAAGCGCGTGCGCTTCAAGGGCATCATCTGTGAACGCTGTGGTGTTGAAGTCACACGTTCAAAGGTTCGCCGTGAGCGCATGGGCCACATTGAGTTGGCTGCACCAGTTGTTCACATTTGGTATCTCCGTGGAACACGTTCATGGTTGGCATACCTCTTGGGTGGACTCGAGCCAAAAGAAGAGCTCAAGGCAAAGCAGTTGGAAAAGGTCATCTACTTCGCTGCGTATCTCGTGTCCACTGTTGACGTCGATAAGCGTCACGAAGACATGGCACAACTTGAGGCCGACTTCATTGAAGAGTGCGATGCAATTGAAAAGGATCGCGAAAAGTCTCTGAAGGCAAAGCTAAAAGAGCAAGAAACCGAACTCAAGGCCATGGAAAAAGATGGCGCCAAGGAAGCCGAAGTAAAGGCACGCCAGAAGGTCATGGACAAGGAAGAAGCATCACTGCGTGAGCGCTTCGACACCGAACTCGAAACTCTGAAGCGCGCATGGGACGAGTTCCGCGATCTTCACCCGCGCAAGATCATCGAAGACGAAGGCTTGTGGCGTGAAATTTTCGACCGCTACCAGGATTACTTCACTGGTGGCACCGGTGCAGATGCAATCAAGATGCTCATCGACTCCATCGATTTCGATGAAGAAGAAATCAAGCTTCGCGATGCAATTGAAAACGGTTTGAAGGGCAAGCCGCTGTCCGCACAGCGCAAGCAAAAAGCCATCAAGCGTTTGAAGATTGTTGCGTCGTTCAACCAGCGCGACGACGCTGGTCGTCGCATGAACAGCCCGAAGGCAATGATTCTCGATGTTGTTCCAGTTATCCCTCCAGACCTTCGCCCAATGGTGCAGTTGGAAGGTGGACGTTTCGCAACGTCAGACCTCAACGACTTGTACCGTCGCGTCATCAACCGCAACAACCGTTTGCGTCGCTTGCTAGACCTTGGTGCACCAGAGATCATCGTCAACAACGAAAAGCGAATGCTGCAAGAAGCAGTGGACGCATTGTTCGACAACGGTCGTCGTGGTCGCCCAGTCACCGGTCCAGGTAACCGCCCACTCAAGTCGCTCTCCGACATGTTGAAGGGTAAGCAAGGACGTTTCCGTCAGAACCTTCTTGGTAAGCGCGTGGACTACTCCGGTCGTTCAGTCATCGTTGCTGGCCCAACACTGCGTTTGCACCAGTGCGGTTTGCCGAAGTTGATGGCACTTGAATTGTTCAAGCCATTCGTGATGAAGCGTCTTGTCGATCTCGAGCTTGCTCAGAACATCAAGAGCGCAAAGCGCATGGTGGAGCGTCGTCGCCCGCAGGTGTGGGACGTTCTCGAAGATGTCATCAAAGAACATCCCGTCATGCTGAACCGTGCACCAACGTTGCACCGTTTGGGAATTCAGGCGTTCGAGCCAGTGCTTGTTGAAGGTAAGGCTCTTCAAATTCACCCTCTCGTCTGTACTGCGTTCAACGCAGACTTCGACGGTGACCAGATGGCCATTCACTTGCCACTCTCAACAGAAGCACAAGCAGAAGCTCGTGTTCTGATGTTGTCGGCTAACAACATTTTGTCGCCAGCATCTGGTCGTCCAATCGTTACTCCATCGCAAGACCTCATCATTGGTGCGTTCTGGTTGACAGAGTCAGTGGAAGGCGCACCAGGTCATGGTCGTTCATTCGCACAGCGTTGGGAAGTGTTCCGTGCACTTGATGAAGGTGCAATCACGTTGCACACGCTCATCCGTATGTTCGATCGCGATGAAAACGGAAAGCGTGTTGCATTTGAAACAACACCT
>JBIIJW010000100.1:0-5880 GCA_044233525.1 Ilumatobacteraceae bacterium
GTGGTGAAGTTGGAGTTCACGCCGGCCTGTCAAGCCGGAGGTCGCGGGTTCGAGTCCCGTCGGGACCGCCATCAATGGCGGCATCGTCATTGAAGAATGGTTCAAGCAACGTGAGTTGATTGAAACAGGGTCGAGTAGCTCAGTTGGCAGAGCACACGCCTGAAAAGCGTGGGGTCACCGGATCGACGCCGGTCTCGACCACCATCAGCGACGACCTTCGGGTCGTCGTTTTTGTTTATCTACTGTCGCTGAGTCGCACAAGAGTCTCTTGCGCCACCGTTGCCACGTGGGTTCCGTCTTCGTGAAACACGTATCCGAATGCGAGTCCGCGTCCGTTGATATACCCGTGGCAATTCATGTCATACAAATGCCACGCACTCGCATCTACATCTCGGTGAAACCACACCGTGTGATCGAGACTGGCCGAGAAGAACGCATTCTCAACGTTCCACTTTTCACGAAGCTCGGGAACGCCACGAATCACTGCTCCGGTTGGCAAGTCATCCGACAAGTACGCCAATGCACAACGATTCAACAGTTGATCACCGCCAAAATTCTCCAGCGTTCGATACCAACCCATCAAACGTCCTAAACCGTCGCGCCCATCCGTTGATGTGAATTCGCGTGGAACATCACGTTGCTCAATGTATGGCGACCATGTTTCAGCCGGGGGCAACTCGTGTGGTCGCGGTACATCGATGGGAAGTTCAACAGCAGAAATCTCTGGTGATTTCTCTGGAAGTTGATAACTGGCTTCCAAGTTGAGAATTGCACCATTTGATTGTCGTGCAACTACTCGCCGCGTACTAAAACTTCGGCCGTTTCTGATGCGATCAACTTCATAACGAACGGTCTCGCTGTTATCACCGCGGCGAATGAAGTACGCACGAACAGAATGTGGAAGAAACCCTTCTTCAACGGTTGTTGATGCAGCGCGAAGTGATTGCGCCACAATATGGCCTCCGTACAGACCGCCCCATGAATATGGAAAGCCCTCACCCACCATGACATCTATGCCATGCGTCGATAATTCAAATAACTTTTCAAGGCTCATGGCGCAGTCACTCGCAAGACTGAAATCAAATCTTCTGTTTCATGACTTTCAATTTCAAAATCGCCTGTTTTTGTTGCGATAAACGTCATGATTGCAATTTCATCCTTTTCAATCGCACCTGTGGTGAGGTCATATCCATGAAGATGTACTTCGTCATGGCTAGATGGATTCACAACATTCAATGTGACTTCCTGACCTTGAAGAACGTCAATCACCACATTTGGTCCAGTGTTTTTGCCAACAGTGATGGTGTGCTCAAACGTCTTCGATGTTTTGGTGGCGGCGACGGTGGATGTCTCGGCAACAGTGTTGTCTGAAGAAGAAGTGCTCCCACACGACGACAGCGCAATTGTTGCAAGTACAGCGACACACAGTTTCTTCATTAGTTCATTCTTTCAACTTGTCAGTGAATAATGAAAAGTGGCTTATGAACCAAACTCAAAGCCCAGGTCTGGCGCAGTGAGTAATGGCACGTACGTGATTCCTGCTTCTGCTGCCATCGCAGCACAGGTACCGCCACGATCAACAATGACTGTGATGAAAATAGGGATTGCGCCAAACTCACGCACTGCGTTCACTGCTTCAAAAATGCTTGTTCCGCGCGTGACGGTGTCTTCGGTAATAACAACTTTGTCTCCAGGAAGGAGCGCTCCGGCAATACGTCCGGTGACTCCGTGATCTTTCGCTTCTTTTCGAACGCTGAAGCTGCGGAGCTGACGTCCCTTCGTGGCTGCCACAGCAGCAATTCCGTAGGCCACCGGGTCTGCGCCCATGGTGAGGCCACCGATAGCGGCTGCATCACTAGGAATAACTTCCAGTGCTGCCTCTGCGACTGCAAGCGCGCCATCTGGTCTGCACATGGTCTGCTTGGTGTCCAAAAACCAGGTGCTCTTCCGACCCGATTTCAATGTGAAATCCCCAGTTTTTAGCGAATGTTCAAACACGTTGTCGCGCAGACGGGCCAGCACTGGTGACAGTTCCGGAAGGCCTGCTGGGGTGTGCTTGAACTGAGTTGACATCAGTGCGACTTTACTTGTCGTGGTCCTTACTCACGGGTAGGACTCGGCCTCGAAAAAAGGTTGTACATACCAATGAAAAAGTAGGTTTTTTGACACTACGAAGCGAAGGCGCATCAGTAATAATTAATCACCCGAACTACTTTCACGATCAGATTCAGAATGACAGCCAAGCCCAAGACTTCCCGACAAACATCAATGAGCAACGCGCACAAAAAGGCTCTTGCAAATGGCCGCAACGAAGGTCGCATCATTCGTGAATATCTCGAAATAGTGGAAGCAACAAAACCAAAACGCGGTCGACGTCGCACTCCGGAATCAATTACGAAGCGTCTTTCTGTTATTACTTCTGAACTAAAAACAGCAGATCCAGTAACCAAAGTGCGACTCATTCAAGAACGCTTGAACCTTCGTAACGAATTGGCAAGCATGAAGTCAAAGACAGAGATTGCAGCAGCCGAGGCTCGCTTCATCAAGGTAGCAAAATCTTTCAGCGGCCGAAACGACATTACGTACGATGCGTGGCGTGAGTTTGGAGTTACTCCAGCAGTGCTGAAGCGCGCCGGGATAGTGGCTGACTAGTCAAGTCCTACGTACGACATCGCGAGGTCTTGTAGTTCTCGTTGCGCACGGTCGGCGTGTTGAAGCACGCGATCTAAATCAAACGCGTTGTCCAATTGTTCTTTCGTGAGCGATGCAGACGGATCTCTCTCCAAGACGTCCCGCAAATGTTCTCCCGATTCAATTGCAATGCGCGCAGAAGACTGAACAATTCGATACGCAGAATCGCGATCCAATCCGTTGTTGACCATTGCTAGCAAGACAGACTGCGAGAACACAACACCGTGCAATGAATTGAGATTGTGAAGCATTTGTTCTTCATCAACTTCAAGATTCATGATGAGCTTTGCCATTCTGCGCAACATGTACACCACAAGAGACACTGCGTCTGGCAGCACAATACGTTCAGCAGATGAATGCGAAATGTCGCGTTCATGCCACAACGGAATGTCTTGAAAGGCAACCTGCAAATGTCCGCGAAGCACGCGCGATAAACCAGAAATGGTTTCGGCAGAAATGGGATTGCGCTTGTGTGGCATTGCACTAGAACCCTTTTGGCCCTCCGCAAATCCTTCGCGTACTTCGTTAACTTCTGTGCGTTGTAGGTGGCGAAGTTCGACAGCTAACGATTCCAACGTGGAGCCAATTGATGCACACACATACAAAAACTCTGCATGCCTATCTCGCGCAATCACTTGCGTTGCAGGTACTGGTGTTAGACGCAACCGCTGAGCAACTGCGGCTTCAACATCTGGTGAGATGTTTGAATATGTTCCAACTGCACCAGACAATTTGCAGACTGCAATCGAATGAAAGGCGTTCTTTAGTCGCTCGCGATCTCGGGCCACTTGAAGCCCAAACAATGCAGCTTTCATACCAAACGTTGTTGGTTCGGCGTGAATACCGTGGGTTCGACCAATCATTGCTGTTCGGGAGTATTGGCTTGCGCCCTTTAACAACAGATGGGTGACCTCAGTTAACTCTCGCTCTATGAGGTAGCACGCATCGCGCAGAGCCCAGCACAATCCGGTGTCAACAACGTCCGTGCTTGTTAATCCGTAGTGAATCCAAGAACCGTGAGGCGCACCAATTGATTCCTGCACCACATCAACAAATGCAGCAACATCATGATTCGTAATGGCTTCGCGGTCCTGAACGCGTTGAACAAACGCATCGTCTACGCGTGGAGCATTCTTTCGGCAAACTTCTGCGGATTCTCGAGGGACAAGTCCGGCATCGGCCATGGCCTCCACAACGCAAAGTTCAATTTCTAACCAACGCGCCATCTTCGCTTGTTCAGAAAACAGTTCATCTGTTGCTGTGGTGGAGTAACGAGGAATCATCAGCGCACCACCATGGAATCGCGTGCTGGGCCAGTTCCCACCATGGATACAGGAATACCGGTTTCACGTTCAACAATCTTCACAAGGTCTTGCGCGGTACGTGGCAACTGTGAGAACTCTGTGATGCCTTCTGTACTGGACATCCAACCCGCAAGCGTTTCATAGACCGGTTCCACCTGAGCAAGACGTTCAACAGTGTCCGGATAGTTGCGGACAATCTCTCCATTGATCTTGTAGGCGACACACACTTTCACTTCCTCGAAGGTATCCAACACATCAAGCTTTGTGAGTGCAATTTCGGTGAGCGAGTTAACGCGCATTGCATGACGAAGCATGACCGTGTCCAACCACCCTGTCCGGCGGCGGCGCCCAGTCACCGTTCCAAACTCGCGACCAATATCGACAAGTTTGTCGCCAAGGTCGTCGGTGAGTTCACTGGGGAACGGGCCCATTCCCACTCGCGTGGTGTACGCCTTTGCAATTCCCACAACACGATCTATGTGGCGTGGTCCAAGTCCCGTACCAACTGCTGCTCCGCCAGCGATGGGGTTTGATGACGTCACGTATGGATATGTTCCGTGATCGACATCGAGGAATGTTGCTTGCGCACCCTCTAAAAGAATGTGTTCGCCGCGTTCGCGTGCATCATGCAACAAGTTCACAGTGTCTGCTACGTATGGAGCAAGGCGCTGTGCATACGCAACAAAGTCCGAAACAACTTGGTCAATGTCAAATGTGTCGCCTCCGATATCGCTGACTTCGCGTCGCGCAGCAACTGCACGTTCACGCACCTTCGCCTCAAACGACGTGATATTCAAAACTTCACCAACGCGAATACCTGCGCGCTTTACTTTGTCGACATAGGCAGGGCCAATGCCCTTCAACGTGGTACCAATCTTGGAGTCACCCCGCGCTGCTTCCAATGCGGCATCAATGGCTTGGTGCCATGGAAAGATGAGATGCGCCAAGCTGGATACCTTCAAGCGCGCTGTAGAAATTCCGCGTGACTCAAGAGAATCAATCTCCTTGAACAGAGTTGGTAAATCAACAACGACTCCGTTACCAATCACCGGTGTCACGGTGTCGTAGAAGACCCCACTCGGCGTCAATTGCAAGGCGTATTTCTGATCACCAATCACCACGGTGTGGCCTGCGTTATGACCGCCTTGATAACGAGCAACGATGGTGTGAGAAGCGGCCAACAAGTCAATGACTTTGGCTTTGCCTTCGTCACCCCACTGGGTACCAACGACAACGGTGACGGACATACACGCTCCCCTTTCGGAACGTGAAGTAACTCTACTTGCTCTTACTAATGTCTGGCTCCCGAATAGGGCAAGACAGGTAGGTTTCTTAGTGTGAACTCTGTTCTGCGACGTCTGAATTGGTCCGACATGACCCCCGCCCAACGTGAGGCCCTGTGCCATCGCGGGATGGACGACATCTTCAATCCAAGCCTTCGTGCCTCGATTGGTGAACTCATTGAAGATGTCCGCTCTCGTGGCGACCAGGCCTTATGCGACGCACTCGCCCGCTTCGACGGCGTTCGTCTTGAACCACATCAATTGCGGGTGTCAGAAGAAGAAATCGCCTCCGCCACGGTTGACCCAGCGTTAGAGAACGCCATCATCGACGCCATCTCACACTTACGCGCCTTCAACGATCAACTGCTTGAACGGGCAAGTGACTGGACCATGGAGATCGAGCACGGCTTAACCGCTGGCGAGAAAATCACTCCCATCTCCAGTGTGGGCTTGTTCGTACCGAGCGGCAAGGCCAGTTACCCCTCCGTTGCCTATCAATTAGGAGTCCCTGCAGTTGTCGCTGGTGTTCCACACATTTCGTTGATTGTGCCGCCGATGCCAGGTGGTGCAGGAGAAGTAGATCCAGCAGTCTTGGTGGTGTG
>JBIIJW010000102.1:0-5856 GCA_044233525.1 Ilumatobacteraceae bacterium
TCGCGCTGAGTCACTTCAACTGTTGAGTGAACTCACTGATGAGCAACTTGAAGAAGTGTTGCCTGGTGCTCCATGGGCAGATGGCACCGTGGGCGGAGTCATCGCAGCTAACGCCGACCATGGTCGCATGCATTGGAAGTGGGCTAAAGATGCTGGCGTCCTCGAGATTCGTCACTCCGGAGATTGATTCCTATGAGTGATTCGAATTCTGCATTCAACGACACGGTGGGTTTGTTGGAAGGCCTGGCAACAACGCGTGCCATTCGTCGGTATCTCCCCGAACCAATTCCAGAAGATGTTCTTCGCGACATCATGTTTGCGGCAACTCGTGCTCCGAGCGGATCAAATCGTCAGCCGTTTCGATTCATGGTCTTTACAGACTCTGAGACCGCTCACGACGTCAAGACCCTCATTGCGCGTGGCGCACAAACATTGTGGAACCACAAACGCCAAACAGACGGCTACGACGACACTGCTTCAATCGATGAGTCGTCGCCTAAGGCGCGAATGGCGCGAACAATGCAGCAGTACGTTGACAACTTCGCCGAAGTGCCTGCTCTGGTTCTTGCATGTCTTGTTCGTTACCGCGCACCGACACCAACAGAAGGCGCGTCCATCTACCCTTCGTGTCAGAACATCTTGTTGGCAGCACGAGCTCGCGGATATGGGGGAGTGCTCACTGGTTTTCACGGGTTCGTCGAAGCCGAATTGCGCACCATGCTTTCCATACCCGACGATGTGTTTATTGCGGCAACCATCACATTGGGTAAACCTGCGGGAGGTCATGGCCCGGTTCGTCGTGTACCCATGAATGATGTGGTGTTCGGCGATGTATGGGGAGTCGGAGCATCGTGGGCAATCGATCCGCCCGGAACCGCCACACTCAGCCGTGGTGGGTTCTCCTCTTAACGCAGTTCGGTGGGTGGGAAGCGCCCCGATTGACCTAATCTCAATAGCGCTATCGCAACGATGTGGAGGACACAATGGCGCACGACATGACGCTTCAGAACCTATTTTCTGTCAAGGGAAAGGTTGCGCTTGTTACTGGTGGTTCGCGCGGTATCGGCGAGATGATTGCCGCCGGCCTGTTGGCAAATGGCGCAAAGGTATATATCTCGTCGCGTAAAGCACAGCAGTGTGATGAAGCTGCAAAGCGTCTCATGGAAAACTATGGCGGCGAGTGCATTTCAATTCCCGCAAACGTTGCGGACATGGATGGCATTGATGCCCTTGTGGCCGAGATCTCAAAGAATGAGAAGCACGTTGACATCTTGGTGAACAACGCAGGTGTCTCCTGGGGTGCACCAATTGATGAGTTCCCCGAAGTTGGTTGGGACAAAGTCATGGACACCAACGTGAAGGCAATTTTTTTCCTCACCCAGAAACTGCTCCCGTTGCTGACGGCTCGTTCAACAACTGAAGACCCCTCACGTATTGTGAATATCGGTTCTATTGACGGAATCGGAACACCGTCATTTGAGACCTATTCATACGGTCCATCAAAGGCCGCTGTTCATTCGTTGACCAAGGTGCTCGCTGTGAAGTTGCGTTCACGCAACATCATCGTGAATGCAATTGCACCCGGACCATTCCCAACATGGATGTTGTCCACTGGTGTTGGTACAGGCGGCGACGTTGAAGGAACCGACTGGAACGTTGTGGGGCAATTGAACCCCAGTAAGCGAGTGGGAACACCTGAAGACATTGCAGGCCTCACCATCTTCCTCTGTTCGCGCGCAGGTGCCTTCACTGTTGGTGAAGTCATCACATGCGATGGCGGATCGCTGCTCGGTCGTTAGTTGACGCGGCGTTCGCGCCCTTCCCAGTACGGCTCACGTAAATCTTTCTTCAGCACCTTGCCGCTTGGATTACGTGGGAGCACGTCGATCCATTGAACTTGTGTAGGGCACTTAAAGCGGGCCAGACGCTCTCGAGAGAAGTCAATGATTTCCTGTTCGGTGACGTTTGCGTCTGGCACCTTCACCACGACCGCTAAAGCAGTTTCTCCCCATTTCTCATGTGGAATTCCAATGACGGCAACATCAGCAATTGCTGGGTGTGACATGAGGACATTCTCCACTTCGGCCGGATATACATTTTCTCCACCCGAGACAATCATGTCCTTTACGCGGTCATGGATGTAGACATAGCCATCGGCGTCTACGTAGCCGGCATCTCCCGTCTTGAACCACTTGTCCGGAGTAATTGCTTTTGCAGTGTCTTCGGGGCGCTTCCAATACCCCAACATCACTTGTGCTGAGCGGCACCAAATCTCGCCAACTTCGCCAACTTCACAATCGCGGTTGCCTTCGTTATCAACAATTCGAATTTCAACACCTGGTCCAGGAATTCCACAACTACGAAGTCGATGCTTATTTGCGCCCGCCGGATCATGATCGGCCGGCGGCAAATTAATGACTCCGCCTGTTGTCTCTGTTAGTCCGTACGCTTGCCAAAATTTGCACTTCAACAGTTGGACACTCTTCGTGAGAACATCTTCACTTATGGGAGATGCTCCGTACACCATCACTTCGAGGCTCGAGAAGTCTGCATCTTCCACTCCGGGCACCATGTTCATGAATGCGAGTACTGCTGGAACCAAGAAGCCATGAGTGATTCGCTTTTCTCCGATCAGTTTCACAAGCGCAACAGGATCCATCATTCGTACGATGATTGTGCTGCACCCTAAGTACATTCCTGCCATGGCCCATCCGCCACCGCCAATGTGAAAGAGGGGCATTGCTGCGAGATTGACGGAGTCTTCTTTTAGTTCCCAGATCTCGCGAATCATTGGGGCAATTGCGAGAAAGTTGTTGTTTGACAACATGACACCCTTCGGAAGTCCTGTTGTTCCACTTGAATACAATTGAAATGCCACATCGTCACGGGCGCTTGGAACATGTGGGTCACCTAGTGGTTGCCGTGCGACCCAAGAATTCCAGTCCTCGAACCCACCGTGGCCACCAACAACCAGAATCAACTTGGTGTGCACCAATTTGTCTGCGATGGCTTCAAGGATTCCAACAAACTCAGCACCAACGACAAGAACCTTTGCTTCCGCATTATTGACGATGTACTCCACTTCTGGTGCTGCGAGGCGCCAGTTCACATCGACACTGACTGCATTAATGAGTGCGGCACCGAACGCAATTTCAAAGTGAGGAACTCCGTTCATGTCGAGAAGTGCAACTCGGTCTCCACTGCTCACGCCGGCGGTAGAGAAGCCTTGAGCCACTCGTTGTGAGAGCTCGTACATCTCGGTCCACGTCAGTGAACGCTCGCCTTCCGTGAGGCAGGGATGATGAGGGCGACCTGTTCCGTGAGTGCGGACAATGTCGGCGATGGAGGAAATAGATGCTGTAGACATGGCTCTTATCGTAGAAGACGACACGAGACGTTTGTCACAGAAAGGTCAAATCGGGGCACTAGATTGGGGCGCAGTTCAGGGGGCTCCAGATGATTCAGCGAATGCGGTGGGCTGCGTACAGCTCTATTGGTGCCGGATTGATTCATGGCATCGCCGTTGGTCTGCACTCAGAACATGTGTCGGCAGCACGGGCTTTTCTTGTACTGGCGGTCTTGCAGATTGGCTGGGGCATCGTCGCACTCTTCAGCTCTCATTGGCAGGTCCGATTAGTCGGTCTTGGAATCGGTGTAGCTGCGGTTGCGGGTTGGGTGCTCACGCGCACATCTGGGATTGCTTTCATTGATGGATTACAAACTCCAGAAGATCCTCAGGCGGCTGATTCGTTGTGTGCGTTGTTGGCTGTTCTCGCAGTAGGTGCAATCTTGTGGGCAACTCAGCGTGGTGACGTCCCTGTTCGTCGCGCCATGGGAATGAACGCTGCATACACCTGTGTTGCAATCGGACTGCTAGGCGCGTGGTCAGCAACCGGCGTTGTTCACCTTCATGGTGAAGTTGAACTTGTTGATGGCGGCCTCATTATTGATGCCAATGGAGTCATCGTGACTCCAGGTCAAGAAGAAGAAGTGGAAAACAGAGACCTAACCTCCACGTCTGTCACTGGCTCTACCGCAGCGAGAAACGAAACGTCCACATCGACAAAGAAGTCCACTACAACCTCTTCTACTACCTCTTCTACTACTACCACCACAATCCACGGCCACGTGCAGACGTCAGACCAGGCAAAGGCAGCTGCGTCAGGCTGGCCACGCGCCTTCGACCCAGCGGTTCCGGTCGACCTAAATGGAATTAAGGGATTCACTCCAGAACAAGGTCAACGTGCGCTGGCATTAATTGAAAACTCAAAGCGTGATCTTCCAATGTTTGCAAACTATGCAACTGCTATTTCTTCTGGGTACTTTTCTATCGGCGATGAAAGTTCTGGATACGAGCATCTCATTAAGTACTCACTGTTAAATGACAACCGGTTTCTTGATACCACTGCACCGGAGTCGCTCGTCTACAAAGTGGTGGGTACAACGAAAACTTTGGTCTCTGCAATGTTTATCGCGCCCCCTGGTACTGCAATCAATGACACCACATTGGTGAATTACGGTGGAGGCTTGTTGCAGTGGCATGTTCATGACAACTTGTGTTGGCGAAATGTGAATGGTGTGCCGAAAGTGATTGGCGCACTCGATACCAATGGCAATTGCCCTCCGAATTCAACTCTTCAAACGGGTGGGGCACCAATGGTGCATGTATGGATTGCTGCGCACCCATGTGGACCATTTGCCGCACTTGAAGGTGTTGGGGCTGGGCTTGCCAATGAACCAGACAATATTCGCGTTGATAAGTGCAACGCCGCGCACTAGTGCGGTGAGCTAACCCGTTCGAGAACAACGCGAATCCCGCCCATGTCGGGGCGAGTCCACACCATGTGGCCGTCGTCGTCTAGCCATCGGCGTACTTCAATTCCTGGAATCCCAACTGGTCGCAAAACAAACACTCCGTCTTCGTACGACGCGACGACATGGATGGGTGTTGTGAAGTCAAAGACCGATACATCGTGCACGCCATTTTCTTCGGTGCCGTCGGCACGCGCATCGGCGATTGTCCCGCCACCGCAGTCGACAATGCGGTTGCCGCATTGCTCGATTCGTTCTGTGTACGAGAGCAATCGATCGTCGGAACCAACAGGTTCGCCGCCCCGAGTTGCACTAATTGCGCGCCACGTTCCACGAAGATCTGGTGCGCCTTCAACAAGTGGTTCGGTGCATCCCGAAAGAATGAGTGGGGGAAACTGTTGTCCGTAACCACCAGGTGGTGTGTGGGCAATTGGTATGTCATTGGCTTTCATAAATACCGATCATTATTGGCGAGACCATTCTGGACTCAGACAGTACTGTCGATCTTTTTGTTGGCGACGAAGCGCGGGCAAGATGTCGCGATAGGCCGAACGCATATTTGGATACGGGCGCGGCAAATCTTCTTTCAACACGTCATGTAGTTGGGGAAGTGCGTGATAAGGCACTGATGGATACATGTGATGCTCAAGGTGATAATTCATGTTGAGATATAAAAAACGAAGTACCGGCCCCATGAGGACTGTTCTCGTATTGAGTCTGTGGTCAAGCACATCTTCTGCAAGACCTGCGTGCTGTGTTGTTCCGAAAACGACGAGTAGCCAGCGCCCGTAGAGCGAGGGCAATCCAAACAACATCAGAGGTAGAAGTGACTGAACCGCAACGGACCAGGCAATGATTGCGAGAAAGAGTGCCACATGGATCCGTCCCCAACGAATGGCATTCGACGCCTCTCGCGGTGGCACAAAGGTTGTCTCCTCTGGGGTGAGTCGGCCGACAACGTTGTAGGCATATTTTCGAAATTCAGCTTTCGTGCTGAGGATTCCGAACATGTCCAAGAAGATCTTCCAAAACGGGGTAGGGCGA
>JBIIJW010000103.1:0-5841 GCA_044233525.1 Ilumatobacteraceae bacterium
CTTGGAATCGTCGCCCTCGTCGCGTCTCCGGTCTTGGTTCTGGCGTGGTCATTGGTCGAGCCATCGGGCGACGTTTGGGCAGAACTCTGGCGAACGCGATTGCCTGGGATGATCAGTTCAACGGCCATTTTGTTGGTCGCTGTTGTGAGTGGCGCCATCATCCTTGGAACATCATTGGCCTGGCTTGTGAGCGCATTCCAGTTTCCAGCGCGTCGCGTTGTTGGATGGTTGCTGGTTGCGCCACTAGCAATACCTGGATACGTCGGGGGATTTGTGTGGCTCGACACCTTGTCGGGAGTTGTTGGTGCACGAGGCGTGCGTTCCATTTGGCTGTGCGCAGCGGTTTTGGTGTTGTCGTTGTACCCGTATGTGTATTTGTTTGCGCGCGCTGCGTTTGCTGATCAAGGAGCAGACACATTGTCAGCCGCTCGCAGTCTTGGCATGGGTTCGTGGGGTGTGTTTTTTCGGGTGTCTTTGCCAACAGCGCAACCTGCAATTGCTGCTGGGGCGGCACTTGTTGCTATGGAAACACTCACCGACATCGGCACAGTCCGCTTGTTTAACGTGAGCACTCTGTCCGATGGTGTCATGCGTGTGTGGTTTGGAACGGGAAATCTCGGAGCGGCAACCGAGTTGGCCAGTGCGCTCACTGGTGCAGCAATTCTGTTAATTGCCCTAGAACGATTACTTCGTCGTAAGGGTCGAAGTGCGCGTGGCACATCTGAAAGAGTCATGACGCCCCGGTCGTTATCACTATCAGGTTCAGTCAGTGTTTTTTTGGTTGTTGGTGCGGTTCTTTTTGTGTCAGTCGGCGTTCCAGTTGCACGATTAGTTGATTGGTCGCTGCAATCAATCCAAGCTGGCACTGCCGTAACGGTTGCTGGTGGTGTGTGGCATCACGTTGGTAACACCTTGTTGTTGATGTCTGTATCAACTGTTGTGGCGATTGTGATTGGAACAGTGTTGGCGTTAATGGTGGCGCATAAAGGTGGAGTAGCGCGATTAGCAGGCCGAGTATCCACTGTTGGGTACGCAATGCCAGGCCCAGTGGTTGCAGTCGGTGCGGTTGTCATGCTTGCTGCACTCGATCGCCAAGGTCTTCTACCAAATGGTTTTTTTCTTGTTGGCTCAACAATCGGATTGGTGTACGCACTACTTGTTCGCTTTCTGGCGGTGGGCTATCAAGGGGTTGAAGCAAGTCTCGAGCGCATTCCTTCCTCAGCAGTCGAAAGTGCACACATGCTTGGTGCGGGGTCATTTCGAACTGCGTTCGCCGTTGAAATACCTGCAGCGCGCTTTGGAATTCTTGCAGCAACAGCGTTGCTAGCGGTCGATATTTCGAAGGAGTTGCCTATCACGTTGTTATTGCGACCCTTTGGTGTGGATACTTTGTCTGTGTGGGTGTGGCAATCAACGTCTGAAAGTTTGTGGGTGCAAGCTGCTGTTCCCTCTCTCGCGATGGTGTTCATTGGAATGATTGCTGTGGGACTTCTCTTGGTGGCTCTTGAGCGCGGAGCGGAGTTGGTGTCATGACAAGTGCAGTAGATGTACGCGATGTCCAGTGTCGTCTCGGAACGCTTGATGTCTTGAAGGGCGTCAATATCTCAGTGACGTCGGGGGAGTTGGTCACGCTTGTTGGTCCGAGTGGTTGCGGCAAGTCCACCTTGTTACGTGTCATTGCTGGACTTGAACAGCCGTCCGCAGGCACGGTGATGTTAGATGGTGTTGATGTCACCGACACTCCTGCAGAGAAGCGTCGAGTCGGACTTGTTTTTCAATCGAACGCATTGTTTGGACACTTGACAGTGCAGCGGAATATTGCGTTCGGATTACGTCATCTGTCGCGACGTGAACGCAAAGAACGAGTGAGAGAAATGCTCGACCTCGTCAAGCTTGGAGACTTGGCACATCGCTACCCACATCAGTTGTCTGGCGGAGAGCAGCAACGTATTGCGTTAGCTCGTGCACTAGCGCCAGAGCCTCCAGTGGTATTGATGGACGAACCATTTGGCGCACTCGATGAGGTTCTTCGAGAAGAACTTGGATGGGAAGTGAAGGACATTCTCTCCCAACGGAACACTGCGGCCATTCTCGTGACGCACGATCGTCATGAAGCAATTACGCTAGGAGACCGTGTAGCCGTGATGGATGGAGGACACATTCTTCAGTGCGACATCCCACGAACTGTCTACGATGCGCCAGCAACACGATTTGTTGCAGATTTTCTTGCAGTTTCCTCTTATTTGTCAACACCATCAGGTGGTGAGACTCTTGTTCGTCCCCATCAAGTCAGTGTTGGTGCCGGTGGCCCGCACACAGTCATCCGTGTGGAGTTCCTCGGCGCTTCATCTCGCTACACCATTCGCATGGACAATGGCTCCATCGTTGTTGCCGACGTCGAACCCGGTACGCCACTTCTCGTTGGAGATCCATGCGATGTCCACATTCGCGATCAACGCTAAGCAGTTAGTGTGCTGCACTTATAACTTTTCGCAGGGTGAGGAGTTGCTTTCGCACCATTATTCCGTCGCCAGGTGATAGCAGAAGTCTTTCGATAAGTCGGCCACCTGGAAAGTCAACGCGAGCCCTCATCCGCGTGACAAGGCGCGTGCCTTCCGGGTGAGGGCGAAGTTCATAGGCCAACGTAAACATGAGTTTCTTTCCGTCGCCATGTGTTGAGGTGGAGAGCACAAACGAATGCGGCTCTTCAACGACTGAAGCAATAAACGACATTGGTCCAGCTGGAATCAGCGAACCCGATGCGACGTCTTGCCACTCTGGGTGAATCTTTCGTGCGCTCTTTCTCCCCAGATTGTCCAGCAAGTCGTAGCTGTACCACCCAGCTCGTCCAAACCCCATCTGGCGAATCCACGGAAAGACATCGCTCGGCGGGGCAGCAATAGTGATGCATCTCGTTGCACTAACGCCAGCATCAGGACAGAGGTCGTCTCCGACAACTGCGCCGGCAATTTCTTCAGGACTTGCACCCCATGAATTAAGAAACATGAAGCACGAACGGTACAACGAGTTGCTAGAAATGACGCATGATTCAGCCGCGCGAGATTGTTTTTGAACCTGGTGCGGTCACCGCCCTCACGGAGATTCTTGGCATCATGGCCGATCAAGTCATGGGTGAGGCACAGAGCACTCGTTGGGAAATGACTCGCCTCGTTGAACTTGAAGCGCGATTGTTGCAGCCAGCTGAAGGCGACCCTGTCACCATTGGAATTGATGATGCAGCACTTCTTTTGGATGGAATGGCGTTTACCGAGATCATGTCCGTTGAGTTTCCGTGGTTTGAAATGGTGCAGTGGACATCAGATTTTGTCACTGGTCAATTGCGTCAGCATTGGACAGAGGATGAATGGCGCAACTACTCCGCCAACAACTAAATCTTCACTGACTACGCTGGTCGTATGACTGAACCACGGCGTGATCTTCCGCCCGGCTATCAAGAGCAACTCGATTTGGGATACGTCTTTGGCGGTCTTTCCACATTTGCGCAGCGTCCTTTTGTTCCCGACGTAACACAGTTAAAGGAATGGCAACCCGATGTTGCCATCATGGGGGCTCCGTTTGACTTGGGTACGACCAATCGACCTGGTGCACGTTTTGGTCCGCGCGCAATTCGTACTCAGGCATATGAACCTGGCACATTTCATCTAGATCTCGGACTTGAGATTTTTGATCACCTTGAAGTTGTTGATGCTGGCGATGCTTTTTGTCCGCATGGCCGTGTTGAACAAAGTCTCGACAATGTGAAGGCAAAAGTTGCGGAAATTGTGAATGCTGGAATAACGCCAATTGTCATCGGCGGCGATCACACCATCACCTGGCCTTCTGCAACGGCTGTTGCAGAAAAGTATGGATTTGGTCGCGTTGGAATGGTTCACTTCGATGCTCATGCCGATACTGCCGACACAATTGATGGCAACTTGGCAAGTCACGGAACACCAATGAGACGATTGATTGAGAGCGGAGCAATTCCCGGGAAGAACTTCGTCCAAGTCGGATTGCGCGGGTACTGGCCTGGACAAGATGTGTGGGACTGGATGGCCGGCCAAGGAATGAAGTGGCACATGATGGATGAAGTGCACCGCCGTGGCATGGACGCTGTCATCACTGATGCAATCTCTGAAGCCATGGAGGGCGTTGACTATCTCTATGTGTCTGTCGACATTGACAGCCTTGACCCTGCGTATGCGCCCGGCACGGGAACTCCGGAGCCAGGTGGTATCTCATCGGTGGAAATGTTGCGCGCTCTTCGACGACTGGCAATTGAGACCCCACTTGTGGCCTTTGATGTGATGGAAGTTGCGCCGCCGTACGACCATGCTGATTGCACAGTGAACGTTGCGCATCGACTCATCATGGAAGTGCTTGCAGGATTGGCGTGGAAGAAGAGTCGCTAGAGGGTCATCACCCTCATCGACGACGGTTAGGTGGTCGCGGGTACTTTCATCGAATTGGCCCCGGCTTAATTACTGGTGCTGCAGATGATGACCCATCTGGAATTGGCACGTATTCGCAAGTTGGAGCTGCATTTGGCTTCTCCATGTTGTGGTCAACGTTTGCAGCGTTGCCACTTGCGATTGCTGTCCAGGAAGCAACTGCGCGCTTGGGTTTGTTCTCAGGAAAAGGTTTAGCGGCACTCATTAAAGAACATTTTCCCCGTTGGGTTCTGTATGTGGCGCTAGTTCTTGTTGTGGGTGCGAACTCTTTCAACATTGGAGCCGACCTTGGTTCAATGGCGGCGGCAACTCGATTAATTGTTCCGTTGCCCTACGTGACCCTTGTAGTTGCGTTTGCAGTGTTGATGGCACTCATTGAAATCTTTGTGCCTTATCACCAGTACTCACGGGTGTTGCGGTGGCTCTGTGTATCTCTTCTCTCATACGTTGTTGTGTTGTTCATTATTGACGTGTCATGGTCTGACGTTCTGCGAGAAATTGTGTCGCCAAGCCTTTCGTTCAACAAAGCTGCGGTTGCTGCACTGATTGCGCTCTTTGGAACCACAATCTCCCCCTATCTCTTCTTCTGGCAAACCAGCGAAGAAGTGGAGGAGTTAACAAGCAAAGGCGAGCGCACGGCTTCCGATGGTGATGCATCGGGGCATCTCAAAGCAATGCGCGGCGATGTTTTTGCGGGAATGTCATCGGGGGTTCTCATCATGTTCGCCATCATGGTGACATCTGCTGCCACCCTTGGATCCGCAGGTATTCAAACTGTTGTCACTGCGGAACAGGCCGCGATGGCTCTCGAACCTCTTGCCGGAAGTGCTGCGAAGTATCTGTTTGCACTTGGAATTGTCGGCACCGGTTTGTTGGCAATTCCTGTCTTGGCCGGATCGACGTCGTACGCGTTGGCAGAAACATTTGGTTGGCGTGAAGGGTTGAGTCTGAAACTATCTCAAGCACGAGCGTTCTACATGGTGATTGTGGTGTCCATGTGCATCGGCATGGGAATGAACGTTATTGGTCTCGACCCTGTACGTGCGCTGTACTGGTCAGCAATTCTGAACGGTGTCGCCGCACCACCACTAATTGTGATGATTTGGATTCTCAGTCGACGACAATCGGTGTTGGGAGACAGACGAAGTGGTCTCCTGTCATCAACATTCGTTGGTCTTGCTGCATTAATTAGTGCGGCATTGCCTGTTGTGTATTTCGTTTTGTAACGATGCTTGGTGTGGTTACGCCGTGGTCAATGGTTTCGCCAAACGAATCTGAGCGGTCTGTGCTGGATTACTGAGAGCCGCGAGTGCGATGTCGAAGTCTGGTAGCTCCCACACTTCGCCGTCGTCGGTAATCATGATGAAGCGATCAAAGTTTGCAAGAAATG
>JBIIJW010000104.1:0-5788 GCA_044233525.1 Ilumatobacteraceae bacterium
GTGATTTCATCCACCATGGGCTGTGTCAACGTGTTGCGTTCATCTGGGTTGTTCAACGTCAACGTGGCAACGCCCTCGGCAATGGAAACTAAAACAAGGCTCATATTCCTAGTTTCGCACACCGAGTTCGGAGACAAGTTGCCGAATCGCCTACGGTGTCTCGCATGTCAGATGTCATCTTGTACGAAGTCAGCGAGCGCATCGCCACCATTACGTTCAATCGCCCCGCGGCTCGGAATGCCTTATCTAGCGAAGTGCTCCGCCTTCTTCCCCAACTCATGCAACGCGCCGACAGCGACCCTGAGGTAGACGTTCTCATTCTCACCGGCACCGATCCCGCGTTCTGTGCCGGACTCGACTTGAAAGAATTGGGCGATACCGCCGGAAACTTGGGCGGCACGGGCGCAGATGGGGGCGTCAACTCCTCTGGCGTGCGCGGACCATTCCCAAAGATCTCAAAGCCACTCATTGGTGCCGTGAATGGCGTTGCCATCACCGGCGGATTCGAACTGGCCTTGAACTGCGATTTCCTCATTGCGTCGGAGCACGCCAAGTTTGGCGACACACACTCACGCGTTGGCATCATGCCTGGTTGGGGTCTCACTGTGTTGTTGCCACAGGCCATCGGTGTGCGCCGTGCACGCGAGATGAGCTTCACCGGAAACTTCATGTTGGCCGATGAAGCTTTGGCATTCGGCTTGGTAAACCACGTTGTTCCTCACGACCAACTCATTCCCTTCACACGTCAGATTGCGCTCGACATCATTGGGAACGAACAAGACGGCGTGCGCGAGATTCGCTCCACGTATGCAAGCCATGCACAAGAGATGGACAAGTGGGAACACGAATCTGCAGTCGGAGCAGAATGGCGCAAGGCACAATTCGATCCGAAGAAAGTTGCAGAGCGTCGCGCCAAAATTATGGAACGCGGCCGCAAGCAGTAATTACGACGACAACTCGCTGATAGCGGTAATGGTGATTCCGCCACGTGGGTGCTGAGTAAGAGTGACCCGAACATGATGTGGCTTCGCAGTCGCCATGACTTCACCGGCAATTTCTGCAGCCAGCGCTTCTGCAAACACGGCACGATCGCGGAAGTTCCAGAAGTACAACTTCAAACTTTTTGATTCAATGCAGTGTTTGTTTGGTGCGTACTCAATCACAACACTGGAAATATCTGGTTGATTGGTGACAGGACAGATGGATTGCACTTCGTCTGTTGAGAACGTGACCGTAGAAACATTCTTTGGTGCTGGAAATACTTCAACATGCTCAATTGAATGTTGGACTGTTTGGCCAAGAACCGTGAGACCTGATGTGTCACTCATAAGTCGAAAGCCTACAAATTAGCGAAGGTCGTCAGGCAAGAGACTAATGAGTGGCACCAGTGGGCGCGGCCCCACATGGGAGATCACTTCCGCAGCCGCAATGGCACCAATTCGCGCGCACGTTGTGAGGTCTTTGCCTTGCGTGAGACCCCGCAAGAAACCAGCAGCAAAAAGGTCGCCAGCGCCCGTGGTATCGACAACCGATGCCACTGGTGCAGCCGGCACCGCATGAACATCATCGCGAGTCACAATGACTGCTCCTTTTTCGCTTCGAGTGACAGCTGCAATATGACAATCGCGACGCAAGAGTTCCACCGCATCATCAAATTCACTCACTTCATACAACGATTTCAGTTCGTCTTCGTTGGCGAACAACACGTCAATTTCATCACGGACCAATGCTTGAAAGTCTGCACGGTGGCGATCCACACAAAACGAGTCAGACAATGTGAGGCTGACAACACGACCATTTTGATGAGCAATCGACGCTGCTTGTCGAAACGCAGCCTTTGCTTCGTCCCGATCAAACAAGTATCCCTCGAGGTACAACACAGCACCCGCACCGATAACAGCAGGGTCTAAGTCACCAGACGACAACTGTGTAGAAATTCCCAAGAACGTATTCATCGTGCGTTGTGCATCTGGTGTCACCGCAATGATGCAACGACCCGTGGGTTCATCACCAGATGGTGCACCACTTCGAAAGTCAACTCCCACGGTGGACATGTCGCCAGCAAACTCACGGCCCAAATCATCGTTTGCAACTTTGCCGATGAAAGCAACGTCTCCGCCAAGACTTGCAATGCCGGCCAACGTGTTCGCACCCGAACCGCCACTTGTGCGAGTGGACTCACCAATTGCTGCCGTTAGCTCCAACGCGCGGTCGGTTTCAACGAGCGCCATCGAACCTTTCATCATGTTGTTCGACTGCAAAAACGCATCGTCCACCATGGCAATCATGTCGACTAGTGCATTCCCTACTCCGACAACGTCGTAGAGAATTCCCTCTTTGTTGGTGAGGGCAGGGATATGGGCGGTGAATGGATGTCGACGGGGCACGGTTCTCTACGGTAGTCCCCACACACTCGGCGTTAGCCTTTCATCTGTGAGTCATCTTCAATCCCCCTACCGCTTGCCCCGCACCGTTCTGCCATCGCGATATGAGGTGTCGCTCGCGCCAGACCTCAACACTGCCAGTTTCACAGGTTCGGTCTCCATCAGGGCCACAGCGTCGGATGCGGTGCAAGAAATCGTGTTGAACGCCATCGAACTCGACATCCATTCCGTCACCGTCAATGGCCAGCCTGCATCGTTCACTCTCAATGAAGAACTTGAACGACTCATCATTGCTCACGCCGTTACGCCAGGCGATGTCTCCATCGACATCACCTTCACCGGCATTCTCAACGACAAGTTGCGTGGCTTCTATCGTTCAACGTTTGTTGACGACAGTGGTACCACCCGAACCATCGCCACCACTCAAATGCAGTCCACCGATTGTCGACGTGCCTTCCCCTGCTTCGACGAACCCGATTTCAAAGCGACGTTCGCCATTGACCTCACCTTCAACAACGAATTTCTTGCGGTGTCGAACGGACAAGAGATTCGCCGCGAAGAACTCTCCAACAACCTTGTGCGCGTGTGGTTCTCCGAAACGATGAAGATGTCCACCTACCTCGTGGCATTTGTTGTTGGCCCACTTGAAGCAACAGAACCAGTCATGGTGGGTAACTTGCCATTACGCGTCATTCACGTGCCAGGCAAAGCACACCTCACCGATTTTGGATTGAAAGTTGGAGCCTTTTGCATTGACTGGTTCCAGAACTACTACGGCATCCCCTACCCCAGCGATAAGTGCGACCTTCTCGCATTGCCAGACTTTGCAGCCGGCGCCATGGAGAACCTTGGCTGCATCACATTCCGCGAAGTGCTGTTGCTTGTCGATCCTGCAACATCAACACAAGTCGAACAAGAACTCGTTGCAGCAGTCGTTGCACATGAACTCGCGCACATGTGGTTCGGCGACCTCGTCACCATGCGGTGGTGGAATGGCATTTGGCTGAACGAAGCCTTTGCCACATTCATGGAAGTAGCCGCCACCGATGCGTTCGCACCCCAGTGGACAATGTGGACATCTTTTGGTCTCGACCGCACCGCCGCATTCGAAGTGGATTCACTGCACTCCACACGAACTGTTGAATTCCCCGTTGAGTCACCAGCCGATGCAGACGGCATGTTCGATGTGCTCACGTACCAAAAAGGTGGCGCATTGCTTCGCATGTTGGAGCAATACCTCGGCCCCCAGCGCTTCCGCGCTGGCGTGAGCCACTACTTACAAAAGCACTCGTACGGCAACACCGAAACGGGTGATTTGTGGGACGCCATTGAACACGTCGTGAGTACCGACGGCGGAGAAAGTGTCCCTGTTCGCAAATTAATGGACTCATGGATTTGGCAGGCTGGCTATCCGTTGGTGTCGGCACGTCTTGATAAAAACGAACTTGTGTTGTCGCAACGTCAGTTCACCTTCGACAACAACCCCAATGCCACGTTGTGGGTTGTTCCTGTTCATGTTCGTGTCGGTAACAGCGTCACCAAAGTGTTGTTGGAGACAGACGAGGTTCGTCTTCCACTGACAGATTCATCCGCCACCATCGTGGTCAATGCCGGTGGACCCGGTTTCTATCGCGTGGAGTATTCAGCAGAGTTACTGTCGCGAATCACTGGTGCCACCTTGGCAACACTCACCACCCTCGAGCGTTACAACCTGGTCGACGATGCCTGGAGCGCTGTGGTGGCAAACGCCATGTCAGCAGACCGATTCATTGACTTTGCTCGTGGGTTCCAAAATGAAAACGATCTCGCAGTGTGGCAAGCAATGTCTATTGCGTTGCGTGGACTGGGCCGATTGTTGAATCGCAACGAGATGGCACCTTTCAATGCATTCGTCTCAGGTCTCATCTCACCTGCGTATGCACGACTTGGTGATGAACCACAACCGAACGAAGACGACCTGGTCTCAAAGTTGCGTGGTCTGCTTCTGTCTACTCTCGCCGTCTTGGGCGATGATGCTTCGGCACAGAAGCGATGCCGCGACATCTTGTTCAATAACGCCAGCACCGATCCGGAACTTGTGGCTGCATCCACCACTGTTGTTGCGTCAACAGGAACAGAGACCGATTACAACTGGTTCCTCAACAAGTTCCACAATGCACCCACACCTCAAGAAAAGGTGCGCATGTTGTATGCGCTCGCCGAGTTTGACGATGTGGAACTCATGAAGAAAACGTGTGCACTTGCGTTCTCGGGCGATGTGAAGAGCCAAGATGCTCCGTTCCTTCTGGCTCGTTGCATCGGTAACAAGTACCACGGAATTGTTGCATGGGCTGCGGTTCAAGAGAACTGGAACTACGCAAACGAAACATTCCCCGGCAACACCATTGTTCGCATGGTGAGCACGATGACCACGTTGAATACTCCCGAACTTGAAGCACAGGTATCGGCGTTCTTCTCCGAGCACCCAATTCCCCAGGCAGCAAAAACCCTGGAACAGGCGCTAGAACGACAGAAAGTCAATGTGGCACTCCGCTCTCGCGAAAGCGCAACATTGACCTCTGCGTTAAATAGCTAAGTGCTTAGCGGCTGGTTGGCTTGAGTTGACCGTTGCCCACCATGTCACGAAGTGCAGTCTTCAAGAACTTTCCTGCTGCGTTTCGTGGCAACTCTTCGTTCATGATGATGACGTGGTTCGGCACCTTAAACGACGAAATCTTCCCGTCGAGGAACTTCCACAGATCTTCTGCAGTGAGTGACGCACCGTCGGCCACCTTGATGGCAACGGCAACTTCTTCACCAAGACGCTCGTGTGGCACACCAAACACGGCTGCTTCGTGCACAGAGGGATGTTCGTAAATGGAGCCTTCTACTTCGGTGCAGAACACGTTCTCGCCACCACGAAGAATCATGTCTTTAATGCGGTCCTTAATGAACAAGAAGCCTTCTTCATCGATGTAGCCACCGTCTCCGGTGTGCAACCAGCCATTCTCAATTGCTTCTGCAGTTGCATCGGGTCGGTTCCAGTAGCCACGAATCAACATGGGGCCAGCCATCATGATCTCGCCGTATTCATTTGGCCCGAGAACTTTCTTTGTTGCTGGATCCCACACCGCTACTTGCATCGGGCGAATTGCACGACCAGTTGATGTTGGACGGTCGGTGTAGAACTTGCCCACGTTGCCAGGACCAAACGCATTTGTTTCGGTCATTCCGTAACCCAACTGTGGCGAACCCTTCTTCACGCTCTTGGCCACTTTGTCCACCAGCGTTGCGGGTGCAGGTGCACCGCCACCACCGACTGCGCGCAACGACGAGGTGTCGTACTTTTCGAAGTCTGGGTGATTCACGAGGTCCCAACTCTGCGTGGGAACACCTACGAAGTTCGTGATTTGCTCATCTTGAAT
>JBIIJW010000106.1:0-5753 GCA_044233525.1 Ilumatobacteraceae bacterium
TGATACGAATATCGGTTCGGCCGGATCAACATCTGCATCTCGTCAAACTTGGATGAGTGGTGGCGCCGTCGATGGCGCATGTCGACTTGTGCGCGAGAGAATCTTCGAACATGTTGGAAAACAGCACGGCATTGACCCCATTCGACTTGTCATTGAGGACACAGAGATTGTTGACACCGTTGGAACACTTCGACTTCCCGTCTTAGAAGCGACACAAGGAATGATGTTCTCGGAAGAGTTTGAACATCATCATCGTGCCACTGAAGAATTGGACGAGAACGGCCAAGGAAATTGTCACGTGGCGTTTGCATTTGTGGCACACCGAGCAGTGGTCGATGTTGATCCAGAACTCGGACTTGTGAAAGTTGTTCAAATTGCCACCACGCAAGACGTTGGTCGTGCCCTGAATCCATTGTCTGTTCTCGGACAGATCGAGGGTGGAATTGCTCAAGGTTTAGGTCTTGCGGTGATGGAAGAGATTGTCGTGGACAACGGACGTGTTCGTAATCCAAGTTTCACTGACTATTTGCTGCCGACAGCGCTTGATGCCCCTGTTGTCGTTGCTCGACTGGTGGAAGAACCAGACCCACAGGCACCTTTGGGTGCAAAAGGAGTTGGAGAGCCACCATGCATCTCGGTCACGCCAGCAATCGTGGCCGCAATTCGTGATGCAATCGGAAAGGACATTCCACGTTGTCCTGTACGACCACAGGACATCTGCCTCTAGCCAAATACTTGTTTGGTGTAGGCGTTTTCAAACACCCTGTTTGGATCTAGGCGTTCGCGCATTGCCAAGAAGTCCGAGAATCTCGGATACAGCCCACGCAGTTCATCTGCATGACGATGATGAATCTTGCCCCAGTGAGGGCGTGCATCGTAAGCACGAAGAATGTCTTCCACATCACGGAAGAATGGTTCGTACTCCATACCCTTGAAGACGTGAACTGCAATATATGCGCTCTCTCGTCCATACGAGGTTGACAGAGGAACATCGTCTGACCCTGTGAATCGCACTTCAACGGGGAAATTCAACAGGTAGCCCTTTCGTTCAATCATTGAACGAATCTCACGCAGTGCATCGGGCAATCCAGCCGAAGGAATGGAATGTTCCATTTCATAAAAGCGAACAAGACGTGGGCTTGCAAAAATCTTAAAACTTTGGTCGATGTACTTTCGAGAACCTGATGATGGAAGCGCTGTTGCCAGTCGCGGAATCATTTGTGGACGAATACGACCGACATGACACAACGCTCCGAACGCATAGTTCTCCATGAATGTCTTTTCCACCCAACCCTTAATGCGAGGAAGAGGTTGCAGTGGTTCTGTCGTTCTATTGTTCCGCTTCGTGAGTGCCCACTTTGTATGGGGAATCCAAAAGAACTCAAAATGATCATTGGAGGTCTTCAAATCATCAATGTTGTCAAGAACATGATCGAGCTTCATTGGCATTTCATGGGCCTCAAGAGCAAATGCATCAACGACTTTCAATGTGCACTGCGTCAAGACTCCGAGTGCACCAAGAGACACCCGACCCACATCAAGGACGTCGGCATGAGTTTGTGGCGTTGCGTCTACCACTTCTCCCGCACCGTTCACCAGACGCATACCCACAACCTGTGCTGCCAGACCGGGGACATTTCGTCCGGTGCCATGAGTAGACGTGGAGATGGCACCAGCCACCGTTTGGTACGCAATGTCGCCCAAGTTGGGCATCGCTAGACCTTCATTGTTGAGAAGGCGGTTCAGGTCATTCAATGTTGTGCCAGCTCCGACCGTGACCGTCCCCGCCTGCCGATCAATGGAATAAATGCCCGACAACTTCCCGATATCAAGCAGCAGACCTTCTGTCGCCACCGCGGGAGTAAAACTATGCCCACTCCCTGTCACGCGAACCGTGTGCCGTTTCTCGATTGCCAACGCAACAGCCTCAACAACATGGGCCTCATCGCTCGGCGAGACAATGGACAATGGATGGGAGACAACGTTTCCTGCCCAGTTTTTCCATGTTTTGGCCATCCCCTATTCATAGCCGACTGGTGGCCCAGAGGGACACTCCACCTACACGCAGGAGTCGCCAAAAGACATAGGGTGTAGAGGTCAGCAGCACCAAAGGAGCCATCATGACCAAGACCCAGGTCCCCCTTGTCGACTACCTCGTTCTCTCGCCGACGCCTCATCTCGTTGCAAATGAATGCACATCTTGTGGCGCTCGATTCTTCGACCGTCGGAACGCATGTGCCGGATGCTTTGCCACTGACTTCCGGTTAGTCGACATCGCAACGGAAGGTGAAGTTCGCTCTTTCACCATTGTTACTTTCGCCTCACCTGGAGTGCCAGTTCCGTTCGTGGCCGCAATCATCGACTGTGGTGGAACCAGTGTTCGCGCAAATCTCATTAATGTCGACCCAACGCCGGAGAAAGTACACCTGGGCTTGAAAGTGCGCCTCGCCACGTACTCACTCGGTGATGATGACAACGGTGTTGAAGCAATCGGCTTCGGCTTTGAACCAATCGCATAACAAGACAACGAATTAGATAAAGGACAACCACAATGGCAACAGACGACATCTACATCCTTGGAATCAACATGACAAAGTTCGGGAAGTACCCGGACAAAGACACTGTTGACCTTGCGAGCGAAGCAATCATCGCCGCACTCGCCGATGGCGGCGTCACCATGCGCGACATGGGCGTGATGGCAGCAGGTTGCCTCATGGGTCAGGGCGGCATTGGCCAAATGATCCAAAAGCAAGTTGGACAAACCGGCATTCCCGTCTACAACGTGTCAAATGCCTGTGCAACAGGTGCAACTGCACTACGAACCGCAATCATGGCAATTAAAGCTGGAGAGTGCGACATGGGACTTGCCGTCGGCGTTGAAAAACTCGCAGGCGTCGGCCTCCTTGGCGCTGGTGCCGGTGGAAAAGGCAGTGGTAAGGAATGGAAGCCATCTGGTCGGTACGGAGCAGTACAAAACGTGGACGGCTACATCGGTACTGCAAACATGCCGGGAACCTTTGCTCAAGTAGGTATGGAATACGGCCACAAGTACGGCGGTGCAACTTTTGAAGTATTCGCAAAGATTGCTGAGAAAAACCACGCTCACTCAACGTTGAATCCTTTGGCCGCGTATCAGAAGAAGATGTCTCTAGAAGAGATCATGAATGACGTCATGATTGCGTATCCGAATACACGTTCAATGTGTTCGGCAAACTGCGACGGCGCAGCAGCTGCTGTTGTGGTGAGCGGTGCCAAGTTAAAGACATTGTCACTGGAACAACAGCGACGAGCCATCAAAGTATCGGCGTCGGTTTTGACAAGCGATCCGTACCAAGAGGCTTGCCAAGTACTTCCAGACGTCAACACCCTGACACGTATTGCAGCCAAGAAGGCATACGAGCAAGCTGGCGTGTCTCCACAAGATCTTGACTTGGTTGAATTGCACGACTGTTTTGCCACTGCCGAACTTGTGCATTACGACAACTTGATGTTGTGTGAAGAAGGCGGCGCAGTTGATTTCTTCAATTCGGGTGCGACCTGGCGTGATGGCTCGACTCCTGTGAATGTGTCCGGCGGCCTTGAGTCCAAGGGTCACCCCATCGCTGCCACCGGCATCGCGAATATTTGGGAAGTCTGCCATCACCTTCGTGGTGAGGCTGGACCTCGCCAGATCGAAGGCGCAAAGGTTGGTCTGGCACACGTCATCGGTCTCGGATCTGCTTGTGGTGTGCACATTTTGGAGAAGTCAGCACTCTGACAAACGCACCAATTGTCAACGGTCTCTGCGACCCGACTTTTGCGGTGGTTCGCGAAGCGTTCATCAATAACTTCGTTGAACATAACGAAATCGGCGCATCAGTCTGCATTGAAATAGACGGACGAGTTGTTGTCAACCTATGGGGAGGCTTCTCAGACGTTGCTTGCACCCAACCTTGGCAATCACAACAACTCGTGAATGCATTTTCAGTGGGCAAAGGTGTTACTGCTCTCGTTGCTGCACAGTGTGTTGATCGAGGAGAGTTGTCCTACGACACGCGTATTGCCGAGGTCTGGCCATCTTTTGCCCAACACGGCAAAGAAGAGATGACATTGAGAGATGCTCTTGGTCATCGAGTTGGTTTACCTGCCGTCCGAAAACGTCTAGACCAACACGCCATGTACAACTGGAATCAGATGTGCTCTGCATTGGCCGACGAGACCCCATGGTGGACACCTGGTTCAACACACGGTTACCACGTCAACACTTTTGGGTTCATCGTTGGTGAAGTACTGCGTCGCGTGACTGGTAAATCAGTTGGCGCTCTCATCTCAGAAAGAATTGCTACTCCCCTGTCAGCAGACATTTACTTAGGTTGTCCTTCACCTCTGCATTCCCGCATGGCCGAATTTGAATGGCCAGGAGATGGTCCGCCTCTCACCGCACCAGAAAATGCCACCGACGAACAATTAATGCAGTTCAACACCTATTACAACCCTCCTGGTTTGTCAGGGTCCAAAACGGTGAATACAGCCGATTGGCGTCAAGCAGAGATTCCTTCCACCAATATGCACGCCAGCGCCCCCGGAGTTGCCCGCATGTACTCGGCACTCGCCCATGGCGGCTCACTAGGCAGTCATCATCTAATTACGCAAGACACTCTTCACCTTGCTGTCCAAGAAGTCTCCACAGGCGCAGACATTGTCCTTGGTCGTGATTCTCGGTTTGGTCACGGATTTCAGATTCCCCTACCGGAACGTGGCTTTGGGCCAAACGCAGAGGCCTTCGGGCACTATGGGGCAGGTGGCTCTGTGGGCTTTTGTGATCCGGTTGCTCGGGTGGGATTTGGATATGTCATGAACCAAATGGGTCCGCGATGGCAGAACCCACGAAATCGCGCTCTCATGAATGCGCTGTATGAGTGCCTCTAACAAGGCTCTCTAGACAAATACCTGCGAACATGAGTCTGTGACAAACGCGGGCAGCATCAAACCTCTTGAGATGCTGCGAATACCAGCCTTTCGATTGTTGTGGACAAACAGCTTTCTTTTCATTCTTGTTCAAAGCACACAACGTTTTGCTTTTGTCTGGTTGGCATTGGACCTCGGTGCTCGATCGGACATCAGTGGCGTCATCTTGTTCGTCATGGGAATTCCTGCCCTTCTCATTTCTCTTCCGGTTGGCGTGATGAGCGACAGAATGGACCGTCGCCTACTTCTCATGGGGAGCCAACTAGGAGCACTCACAATCACTGTCGCTATCGCCACCATGGTGACAACCGGCCACATCACCACAACGTGGGCAATCTCGGGATCGTTTATCGCAGGAATCTTTATCGCCCTGGGCTCTCCTGTCCGTACAGCCATGATTCCCACTGTTGTGCCCAAAGACAAGCTTGTTGGAGCAATCGCTGTCAGCACAATCGGATCGAACATCGGGCTGATTATTGGTCCGGCTACGGCCGGACCGGTGATTCAGATCTGGGGAATTCAGGGCGCCTTCTGGTTACAAGCTGCGTTGTATGTCATCGGCTTTTTCGTGTTGATCCCTTTGAAAGTGCCGTCCCTGCCTGTGATGCCGCGTCGACGATTGCGTGACGAGATTTTTGAGGGAGTCAAGTTCATCAATAACAACGAATCCGTTCGCTCTCTTTTTGTTCTTCTGTCTTCTTCCACCATTTTTATGATGGCGCCGTGGATTGTTCTGGGTCCACAAATTGCTCGCGAACAAGCGGGAGCAACTGGAAGTCAAACAACGGCCATGTTTGCATTGCTGG